>NZ_JAMJWC010000001.1:1822149-2125840 GCF_023554555.1 Sphingobacterium sp. lm-10 | reverse complement strand
GTTCTTTGGGAGATTTGTATCACTCGTTAAATATGGTAAAAGTTTCCGATGCGGCCTATCAAGAGGCAATATCGCTAGATAGTACCAATTCATCGGCATTAAATAATCTAGCATATTACTGGTCGCTTCGAAAACAAAATTTGGATCAAGCTGCAGAATATGCTCGCCAGGCAACGGAGCTAGATCCTGCATCCACTACCTTTATGGATACCTATGCATGGGTACTATTTCAGCAGGGAGAATATCAACAGGCACAAACTTGGATGGAGAAAGCCATGAGAGGTGAAAAACCTTCTGCTGTGATGCTGGAGCATTACGGTGATATCTTATCTAAACAAGGTAAAACTAAGAATGCAATAACACAGTGGCAAAAAGCATTAAACCTAGTCAATGGCGACAAGTCTGTAGATGTAGATAAATTAAAAGAAAAGATTCGTGAGAAAAAGTTTATTGAGTAAATACCTTTGCGCGCTATTGGCTGTAGCCTTGGTCGCATCCTCGTGTTCATCACGCCGTAAGACAGTTAAAGGTGGGCAAGCGCCAGCTACGGAGATCTCGGCCGATAATTCGATCAAGACTTTCGAGATGAGTAATCTCGATTATTTTACATTTTCTGGTAGGGCAAAAGCAAAAGTGACGATGGATAAAAGCACCCACGATGCAACGGCTCATATCCGGATACAACGGGATAAGGCGATTTGGATTTCTGTTACAGCATTGTTGAACATTGAGGTGGCGCGTGTATTGATTACACCCGATAGTATCAAGATACAAACCAAGTATCCTAAAAAGGAACTGATCGCCCGTCCATTTTCTTATATATATAATTACATCAATCCTAGTCTTACATTTAAATCGCTGCAAGACATTCTGGTAGGCAATCTTTCTGCCGAGCTTTTGCGTTCGTCACAAGTACAGGTCGCCAGTAGTGGAGATGATGTGGTGGTTGTCGGTGTTAAAGATAATCTGATGTTTCAATACGGGATGAATCCTCAGAATCGACCTTATGCTACAAAAATTGAAGACAAACAGTTAGGTCAATTGCTGGATGCAGCTTACGACCAGTACGCATCTTTTGAAGGACATATTTTCCCTCAGCGTTTTATCCTCAACGTGCAGGGAGACGGATTGCAAGTGAAAGCAGATTTGCAATACAATAGGCTGATGTTCAATGAAAAGGTAGAAATGCCTTTCTAAACAGCCTACAGATGCGTTGTGTTAAATTTCGTAAAATGTCAAAAAAAGAAGGGACGCTTTGTCAGCTTAACTGATTAATATCCTTAATTTTGCCTCTTTACAAATGATTGGATAGCTAGTTCCGGTAAACTCTTATGATCAAAAAAATAATCTTCAGTATCGCTTTCGTCTGTTTCGCAGTAGTCATGTCTTTCGGGCAGAGTAGTGCTGAGCTGAAGAAGCAAAGAGAAAGAATAGATGCTGAAATTGCCGCTTTGCAGAAGGGATTGCGTGCCAAATTGCAGGAGAAGTTACTTTCACAAAATGAAGTATCTGCTTTGAGTAAACAGTTGAACTTGCGGGAAGATAAAATTGGAACAATCAATAAGGAGCTGCAACTTATCAGTAACCAAATATCTAAAAATACACGCGATGTTGCTGCCCTGGAAGCAGAGTTAGAAAAGATGCGTCGTGATTATGAGAAGATGGTGCTGTTCGCATTCCGTAATAAGAATGCTTATAATAAGATGATGTTTATCTTTGCTTCCAGAGATTTCAACCAAGGTTTTAAGCGTGTGAAATACCTCCAGCAATTCAATGATGCCCGAAAAATAAAGGCTGCTGAGATTGAAGAAACGCAAAAGCAAATTCAGCTGAAGCTTGCACAATTAGAGCGGGATAAAGAAACACAAGCGAAGCTGTTGAAGGAGCAACGTGCCGAGCGCGATGTGATTTCTAAAGATAGATCCAATCACCAGCAAGAATTAAGTAAACTGGTGCGTGAGGAACGCGGCTTCCAAAGTCAATTAACAGGTAAGCAGCAGGAGAAAAAACGACTGGATGCCGCGATACGTAATGCCATTGCACGGGAAGTAGCCGCTGCAAAACGTTTGGAAGAAGAGCGCCGCCGCAAGCTGGCAGAAGAAGAAGCGAAGCGATCAGGAACCACGGTGGTAGAGGCAGAGAAAAAAATCGAAGCAAAAACAGGGTCAAATGTGTTGAACAGCACGCCAGAGGCTACCCGTCTTTCTGCTGACTTTAAATCTAATCGTGGTCGCCTTCCTTGGCCAGTAGGGCAGGGTAATATCATCAGCGCTTTTGGTCGGAAAACGGTAGAGCGCGGGGTAACGGTAGATGATTTGGATGTCGGCATTCGTACAGGGTCTAATGCATCTGTACGAGCAGTCTTCGACGGAGAAGTGGCACAAGCACTGCCAGGACTCGTAGTAATCCGGCATGGAGAATTCTTTACCACATACTCTAACTTGAAATCGCTTTCTGTGCGTCGAGGAGAGAAAATCTCACGCGGACAGACGATTGGTACGGTAGATGATGATCCCGATCGCGGATTCCCAGTATTAAACTTTGGAGTGTACCAAGGGCAGAATCCACAGGATCCTTCCGGATGGTTGGCACGGTAGAAAATTGACCTCGAGTAACAAATTAATTGAAATATTAGTATTATTCCCTGATAGTGACTACATTTGGGAATAGTGTTATGGGTATTTAGGAACAGATATTATGTATACAGCACAGTTAGCGTTTATAGGAACGCAGGAAATCATTATTATTGTCGTCATCATTCTACTTCTATTTGGAGGTAAGAAAATTCCTGAGTTGATGCGGGGTTTGGGTAGAGGAGTAAAGGAATTTAAAGAGGGGCAGCGTGACGAGCCTACTGCTGAGGATACTGATCCTAATCCAGGTCAACCAAGAAGAAATGACTCGATCAACGATCCAAGATAATCGGATCCTTCGATAGATAACGACCAGAAAGTTCTGCTAGCAAATCGCTAGCAGAACTTTCTGGTTTTTTTATATACGGTGTTAGCATATATGATTATGTCGCTTCACCGATTGAAATTCATCATATTGATTCACGATGGACAATAAGATAAGTCTACTACTATTGGTATTGGCGATGGTCTTCCAAACGACTACGGCGCAAAAAAGAACAAGAAATGTATTGCGAAAGCCGATGCAGCAATCCATACAAAAGCAGCTCGAACAGGAGAGAGAATCGGTTGTTATCCATCTCGATTCCATCAAAGGTATACCAGGGAATCAAGTCGAATTTTCATACGATGATGTATTGATCGGACAGCGTATTCAGCGCATGCAGAAGACAATTCCATTAGAGTACAACCATCTAGTTAAAGCTTATTTGGATAAGTACATCTCGAGAAACTATAAGCCATATATGGAAAAACTGCTTGGCTTGAGCCAGTATTATTTTCCTATCTACGAACAGATCTTTGAAGAAACTCAAGTGCCTGATGAAATCAAATACTTATCTGTCGTAGAGTCATCACTGAATCCGCACACCTTATCTACTTCTGGAGCGCTGGGGCCATGGCAGTTTATCTATGGCACGGCTAAGGGATACAATCTCGCTATGGATAGCTATATAGACGAGCGAAAAGATGTATATCTATCCACCTATGCTGTCTCTAAGTATCTAAGTGATGCCCATGACGAATTCAATGATTGGCTATTGGCACTGGCATCATACAATTGCGGTCGCGGCTGTGTACGTCGCGCTATACAACGATCTGGAATGACGACGCCTACCTTCTGGGAGTTGTCGCCCTATTTACCACAAGAGACGCGCAATTACATTCCCAAATATATTGCCATGTCTTATGCTTTAAAATATGCAGAAGCGCATCAGTTATCTGCACAGGCAACAGATCTACAGTCTCCTTACCGCATAATGATGGTAGATAGGTATGTCGACCTAAATCAAGTGGCACAAGCAGTAGACTGTTCTATGGAAGTCATGGAGGCCTACAATCCAGCATTCAAGAGAAAGCAAATAAATGGCTCGCTAGAATATCCAAAGAGACTTATTGTACCTATTCAGGGCAATATGAATGATTCCCTACTTTATGCAGCATTGCATCAGCAAGTAGCACCACCTATCGAAAAAAAATTAGCCGGGGTACATTATACGGTTAAAGCTGGAGAAACACTCGCCACCATTGCAAGAAAACACGATGTATCCGTTTCAGAATTACTCGCGTGGAATGATCTTTTGTCCAAGAGTGTGACTGCGGGAAAGACGCTGTGGATTGAAAAAGAAGAAGCTCAGCGCGTCGATACGCGATTGGCATCGAATGTCGGCAAAGCAAAAGCAACTGTTGCGCCGGTGAAGCAAACTGCTTATGTGGTGCATACGGTGAAGAAAGGAGATACTTTAACGGGTATTGCGTCACGTTATAAAGGCGCATCTATTACGCGTTTGAAAGCAGATAATAACATTAAAAGCAATCACCTGTCGATTGGTCAGAAAATCAAAGTTTCACAGACTACAGGTAGTATATAATCGATGTTACGATAGGTAAGCGGCATCAGCCGTCACCCCATCATGCTCCTCAAATTTTACCTCCACGTGTTCTTTCAGAATGGTCGAAAGCTTTACGCCATAATAATCGCTAAAGATTGGGAATGAATGATGGCTGCGGTCTATTAATACGGCCGTGCGCATCTTTTTCAATGGGATATTTAAGAATAAACCTAAGCCGTAGGCTAATGTTCGGCCACTATTTAGGACATCATCCACCAATATGATCACCTTATCTTGTGCGATCGTAATATCTTGATCTGTACTCGCGTCCAGCTGGCGTTTAAGCTTATTAATCTCCACCCGCATTAGCTGAATGTTTATTTGAGGTGCAATCTCAATCAGTAGCTTCTGTAGACGCTGCGCAAAAATATATCCTCTATCGGCAATTCCAACAAGTACAATATCCGTTTCATCAAAATTATCTTCAATGATCTGATAAGCGATACGCTTAGATTTTTGGTGAATCTGTTCTTTGTTTAAAATTAGGGTCTTCGTTGCCGACATAGTGTATATGGTATTGAAGCTATAAAAATAGCAAATCTTTCAAATAAAAAAGTCTGAATGTGATGTACATTCAGACTTAACATATTTTAAAAAAACTCCGAGGGAGAGTAGTTTAGTTTAAGTTGTCTTCTTCTTCGCTACCCATGTTAGCCATCATCACGCGATCTTGATCTACTTTAGGGCGTCCGCCACTGAAGTAATAACGACGCCAATATGCTTCTCCAAGGTTGCTTACCATCACACCTTTACTAGATGAGGCGTGAGCAAATTGATCATCTCCTAAGTAAACACCTACATGTGTAATGCTTTTACTGCGAATCTTGAAGAATACTAAATCACCTGGTTGCAAGTCATTTTTTTGTACCGTCGTCACATTGGCATACTGATTGCGACTATTATAACCGATGGTCGTATTGAATACGTTTTCATACACCGCTAACGAAAACTTAGAACAATCGATACCACGTTTGGAGTCACCGCCTAATCGATAAGGCGTGCCGATCCATTCGTATACGAATTGATAAAGCTTGGTGTTGGTAGTAGCATTTACAGCGACGCCCATAATTTGTGAAAAGTACTCTTTCGCCAGATTATCGGGGTCAGAGGATTTTGTTTGATTGGTTTGTGCCTGCGACACTAGACATAAGCCTATGAAAAGCATTACTGCTACTAGTTTCTTTGTTTTCATTAAATCGCGTTTTCGCTGATGCATAAATGGATTGCCAGGTGTAAATCCCCTAACTCTCTATGTATTTATCACAAATGTAATGTATAGATACGCGAGTTCCAAGGGAAATTATTTCATTTCTATGATAATTCTTGCAAACAGGTAGTTATCCCGAATCCATGCTAAAAAGAATTAGTTAGAGCCAGTGTGTTAAGTAATTGTTTATTTTTACGTTATATGTTTGGATTATTTAAAATAATATCCTTTATTTGTTGTAAGAATTTTATTTGACATGCAATCATCGATCACAATTATTACAATTACCACCACCGGGATTAGGTCTCCGGAGGAAGTTTTTGTATGGTAACGATCGAACGTACTTAATTATACAGAAGCCTTCCTCCAATACGGGGAAGGCTTTTTTTATGGTGTTATTTATCACATATTTATATGAAAGTTTTAAAATTTGGAGGTACATCTGTAGGCTCGATAGAAAGTATCCGCTCCGTTCTGGCGATTATCAAAAGATCTCACGAAAATGGGGAAAACCCACTCGTTGTCTTATCGGCGATGTCTGGAATCACTAATACTTTGCAAGCGATGGCGGAAGATGCTGCTTCAGGAAATTCTTTCGAGGCTGGATTATCTGAGATGGAATCCCGTCATTTTGAAGTGGTAAAAAACCTAATACCTGTCAAGTTTCAAAACCCTGTACTGACCCGTTTGAAGCTTTTGTTTAATGAAATTGATGCGCTGTTACAGGGAGTTGCCGTGCTGCAGGAACTCAGTTTGCAAAGTAAAGACTTATTGATTTCCTATGGTGAGCGGTGTGCCAGCTATATGGTGTCTAAAATAATGGAACTAGAGATTCCGCAAGTAGCTTTTATCGATGCATCATTGTACATCAAGACCGATTCGAAATTTGGACAAGCTAATGTCGATCAGGAACGGACAATTCCATTAATTCAGGCATTGAACTACACCCATGCCGATGAGTTGCTCTTTGTGACGGGTTTCATCGGCTCGAACGAAGCCGGCCGTGTCACGACCTTGGGTCGCGGGGGTTCCGATTACACGGCGGCTATTTTTGGTGCCGCACTAGATGCCGAGCGCATTGAGATCTGGACAGATGTAGATGGTATGCTCACCGCAGACCCTCGCATTGTATCCAAAGCCTTCTCCTTATCAACGCTATCCTACACCGAAGCGATGGAGCTTTCCTACTTCGGAGCCAAAGTCATTTATCCGCCAACCATGTTGCCGGCCTTTACGAAGAAAATACCAATCGTAATTCGTAATACTTTCACGCCAGAATTTGCAGGTACGGTTATTCAGTTCGAAAGCGAAAAATCAGCTTATCCTATAAAGGGAATTTCATCTATTGGAGATATCTCGGTGATCAATATGATCGGCAGCGGCATGATCGGCCGAACAGGTTTCAGTGGCAGATTATTCAGCTTACTGGCGCGCGAACAAATTAATGTCATACTGATCACGCAATCCTCTTCAGAACATAGCATTACCTTTGCGGTGAGCCCGCAAGACTCGCGAAAAGCAAAGCAATTGATCTATCAGGAATTTGAGTTGGAGATAGGAGCAGGCAAGCTGGTGTTGCCAGAGCCGGAAGGAGGTCTTTCTGTACTTGCCATCGTAGGCGAGAATATGAAACGTACCCCAGGTATGTCTGGAAAGCTTTTTCAGGCCTTGGCACGTAATGGAATCAATGTGCGAGCAATCGCTCAGGGATCTTCGGAGTTAAATATTTCTGTCATCATTGATAAGGAAGATTTAGGAAAAGCATTGAATGCAGTACACGACGCATTCTTTGCAACACTGAATAAGACATTACACGTCTTTAGTCTTGGCACAGGCAATATCGGTGCAACGTTGTATAGGCAACTTCGCGAGCAGCATGATTTTCTGGTAGAACACAATGATATTGACATCAAAGTAGTGGGCATCGCGAATTCAAGAAAGATGCATTTCGATATTGCCGGCATCGATCTTTCCCAATGGCAGTGTGCGTTGGAGGAGCAGGGAGAGGTGTCTGATTTGGCTGTTTTTGTGGAGCGGATGAAGCTGCTTAACCTACCAAACTGTGTTTTTATTGATAATACCGCCAGTGCCTTGCCAGCAACTTACTATGAAGATATTTTTAAATCCAGCATCTCTGTAGTAACCTGTAATAAGATTGCGAACTCAGGTTCCTTCGCGAATTACAAGCTGTTGCGAGATACCGCGCGTCGCTTTGGTGTGGATTTCTACTATGAAACCAATGTCGGTGCTGGTTTACCTATTGTGCGCGTGCTCAAAGATTTGATGATGAGTGGCGACCGACTGCTAAAAATTGAAGCTATTCTTTCGGGTACGATCTCTTATATCTTTAACAATTTTGTGGACGGCTCTTCTTTCTACGATGTGGTCAAACAAGCGCAGGAGCTAGGCTATACCGAGCCGGATCCGAGAGATGACTTAGGAGGAGTAGATTTTATGCGGAAGATGCTGATCCTCGCTCGCGACGCCGGACATGAAATCGAGCCTACCGACGTAGTCCTAGGAAATATCCTGCCAGAATCCTGCCTTGCAGCGACTTCGGTGGCAGATTTTTATGAAGAACTTCAAAAATCAGAAGCTTATTTCAATGCGTTGCGCGATCGTGCGACATCCGAAAACAAAGTATTGCGCTACATCGGTAAGTTGGCGCAAGGCAAGGTACTTATCGAGTTGGAAATGGTCGGTGCCGATCACCCGTTTTACTCCCTGTCTGGTAGCGACAATATTATTTCCTTTACCACGGAGAGGTACAAGGTGCGCCCTTTAGTGGTAAAAGGACCGGGGGCAGGTGCGGAAGTGACTGCCGCAGGTGTGTTTTCGGACTTGGTGAATATTGGTGCATAAATTAGAAGAGTAAAATTGATACTATAAAATAAACGATATGAACGATGATAGAAGTGCTGAGCCAATGATCGATCAGCGGATAAATAGGGATAATATATTAGAGCAAGTACGCGTATTCGCGCCGGCGACTGTCGCCAATATGATCTGTGGATTTGATGTATTGGGCTTTGCCGTGGACGCACCAGGAGATGAGGTAACGATGACTAAGGTAGATCGTCCGGGCGTGCGTATTAACTCTATTGAAGGCGACGATGGCCGCCTTCCGCTAGATCCAGACCAGAATACGGTGAGTGCCTGCGCGATGAAAGTATTGGAAGATCTGGGACTTGCCGATGAGTTTGGGATTGAAATAGAATTGGTAAAGCACATGCCAATAGGGAGTGGATTGGGATCTAGTTCGGCGAGTACCGTTGCCGGAGTTTATGCGATCAATGCCTTGCTAGGAAATCCATTGAGTAAAGAAGAATTGTTGCCATATTGCATTGAAGGTGAAAAGATTGCATGTGGACACGGCCATGCAGACAATGTAGCGCCAGCACTGATGGGGGGGATTACCCTAATCCGATCCTACGATCCGTTGGATATTATCGCTTTGCCCGTGCCGGAAGGAATGTATGCTGGAATAGTATTCCCGCATGTAGATGTACCAACTAGAGATGCTCGCCAATTAATTAAGGAGCGCATAGCACTCAAAGACGCGGTGGTGCAATGGGGCAATGTAGCAGGTTTAATTGCAGGGCTTTATCGGAACGATTTTTCGCTTATAGGTCGCAGTATGCAAGATGTAATTATTGAGCCCGTGCGGGCTATCTTGATTCCGCAGTTTGCAGAGATGAAAGAAATTGCCATGGCAAATGGTGCTTTGAGTTTTGGTATTTCTGGATCCGGACCTTCTGTAGTTGCCATTACGCAGAGCGAAGAAGTAGCACAGACAATTACCAATGAAATTAAGAAACATCTTGATAAGCAAGAGATAGAATCTAATACCTATGTTTCATCCGTGAATGTAGAAGGCCCAAGAATATTAAATTAACACGATCGAAGATGAAATTTTATAGTACAAATAATAAAGCGCTGCGTACCGACTTTAAAAATGCCGTATTCAATTCCCTACCGGCAGATAAAGGATTGTATATGCCGGAGGAGATTCCGAAACTAGATCCGCTATTCATTAAAAATATCACGCACTATTCACTGCAAGAAATTGCATTAGAAATTGCCAAAATCTATGTTGGTGACGATATTCCTGCAGCGGCGTTGAAAAACATCGTCGAAGATGCGATCAACTTTGAAGCTCCGATTCGATTTTTAGATAGCGAAACAGGCGTGCTAGAACTGTTTCACGGACCATCCTTCGCATTTAAAGATTTTGGAGCACGCTTCATGAGTAGGATCATGGGATACTTCTCCCGAGAGGATGATCAGCTTTTGGACGTATTAGTAGCCACATCGGGCGATACAGGCGGTGCCGTCGCATTGGGTTTTCTCGGCGTCCCCGGCACTCGCGTAACGATTTTATATCCAAAGGGTAAAGTCTCTAAAGTACAAGAACAGCAATTGACCACCAATGGACAAAATATTCGAGCCATAGAAGTAGAAGGAACTTTTGACGATTGCCAAGCATTGGTAAAGCAAGCGTTCAATGATCCAGAAGTCAATAAACAAATGCGGCTTACTTCGGCAAATTCCATTAATATCTCTCGGCTTATTCCACAAACATTTTATTATTTCTGGGCCTATGCGCAATTGCGTGCGCAGGGCATATCGGATGTGGTATTCACGGTGCCAAGTGGTAACTATGGAAATATCGGAGCAGGATTGCTAGCCTATAAAATGGGTTTGCCCGTTACAAATTTTGTTGCGGCCACCAATGCCAACGATACCGTGCCGCGATTCCTCACTTCGGGAACATACGAGCCTAAGCCGTCTGTGCAGACATTGGCAAATGCCATGGATGTAGGAGATCCAAGCAATTGGGTACGGATTCAGGATCTTTTCAATTATGATCTTTCCGCTTTGCAACATCTTATTTGCACCTACACCTATGATGATGAAGCTACATTGGCAGGAGTACAGGAAATGTATGACCAATATGGTTACGTAGCATGTCCGCATACGGCGATCGCGTATTTGGCATCCAAAGCGTATCGGGCAGCACATCCAGGCACATATGCATCCATTCTGTTGTCTACCGCACATCCTTGCAAATTTCCAGATGCCATACCACCAGCATTATTTAAGCAGGTAAAGGTACCGGCAGGAGCAGATTATTTAGCACGTGGGGAAAAGCAGGCAGTGCCTATGCAAGCAAATTACGACGCATTCAAAACGTATTTGATTGCGCATAAATAACAGGATGGTTTGAAATTATGGTGACGCCAGCTGCATCAATAAGGCCGTAAGCCATCCGGCATACGTGCCTATGGCGTAGCTGAAAACGCATAGAAGAACCGCCGCAGAGATCAAGGAAGGGTGGAAAGCCGAAGCCGTAACGGAGGCAGAAGCTACGCCACCGACATTCGCCATACTGCCTAACGCAAAATAGAAGAACGGTATTTTAAAATACCGGCCAACGAAAAACAGCAGCAGCGCATGAAAAAATAGCCAAAGAAAGCCCACAAGGAATAATCCAGGATTGTCACTGATTGCCAGAATATCCATTTGCATGCCGATCGTAACGATAAGCATGTACAACAAAACGGTGGCTAGCTTAGACGCTCCCGCGAATTCCAAACGCCGAGCCGCGGTGAAGGAAAGTCCGATGCCGATAAGGGTAGCAAATAATATAATCCAAAAGTAGGTGTTAGTTAAAGATAAATTGGCTAATGATGGATGGTGAATTTGAATATACTCGGCAATCGGCTCGGCCAAAAAGGTGGCCAAACCCGTGCCGCCAAGTGCAAAACTTAGCATAAGAATAAAATCCTTTACCTCTGGGCTGCGCTTATTTTTCAGCTCCTTTTGCTGCATTTTTGTAGTAAGTAATGCTACATCGGCACTATCGGCACGGAACCAACGATCTACCTGCTCAAATCGTGAAGCACCATACAGCAGCAGCGCCATCCATAGATAGGCAACAAACACATCTACTGCAATGATAGCAGAAAAAAGTTTCGTAGAAGGCTGTACAATTTCCCGAACAGCTAGCTGATTGGCACTGCCACCAATCCACGAGCCGGCTAATGTACCCAATCCACGCCAAACAGCATCCGGCCCAGCTCCACCTACGGTTTCTGGAGAGATCATTGCGGTAATCCAGACGGCGATCGGCCCGCCTAATACAATACCTATAGTTCCGGTAATAAACATGATGCCGGCCCTTTTTCGTAAAGACCAAAGCTCCTTAAGGTCGAGATTTAGTAAAAAAAGAATGAGACATGATGGCAACAAATATCTACTACCCACCTGAGCTAGTGGCGAGTTGGCTCCGTCAAACACGCCCGCAGAATTAAATATACCAGGCAAAAAATAACATAATAGCAGTGGTGGAATCACCTTGAAAAATCCCAGAACGTATTTGTTCTGTAGTGCAGCCGTATAAAAAACGAATCCCAGAATCGTCATTAATATTCCCAGAATGACCACTTGATCAGTAATGATTGGTGCCGCGTGTAGAATCGGGTATTGCATGGGTAGCAGAATTTAGCTAATTTGTTCTGAATGTAAGCATTTCTGTCGATTTCTTCCCGTATGATTCGGCTTACAACAATGAAAATCACATAAAATTCGAAGGATATGAAGAAAGTATTTATTACCAAGGATATTCCGGCAAGAGGTATTGAAGTATTAGAAGAGGCTGGTTTGAAAGTTATCGTACACCCGGAAGATACGACACTTTCCGAGGCCGAATTGATAGACGCTTGTCAAGATGTGGATCTGCTCCTGAACGTTGGACAACTGCCTATGCAGAAATCATTTCTGGAAGCTTGTTCACATTTGAAAGGAATTGCATTAGCCAGCGTAGGATACGACCACATCGACTTAGAAACAGCTACTGCCTTAGGCATTCCGGTATCCAATACGCCAGATGTGTTGAGCGGTGCTACAGCCGATGTGGCTTTTCTATTGATGTTGGCGGTATCGCGAAAAGCATTCTACCGATCACGAGAAGTGGTGAATGACCAATGGAAAGGGTTTGGATTCACACAAGAATTGGGTGTAGAATTAAACGGGAAAACGCTGGGAATCTTGGGACTTGGACGTATTGGTGTCGAACTGGCCAAAAAAGCGAAAGGCGCTTATAATATGGATATCATCTACCACAACAGAAATCGTAATACAGAAGCCGAAGAGGTATTGGATGCCAAATACGTTGATTTCGACGAGTTGTTGGCACAAAGCGATGTGCTTTCAGTACACACTAATCTTTCGGATGAAACAAGGCACAAATTTAATAAGGACGTATTTGAAAAAATGAAATCATCGGCCATTTTTATCAATACTGCTCGCGGGGCGATCCATCATGAAGGAGATCTTACAGATGCCTTACGTAGTGGCCAGATTTGGGGCGCAGGCCTTGATGTTACTGATCCAGAGCCCATGTCGGCAGATAGTCCGCTATTACAGATGTCAAATGTTTGCGTTTTACCTCACATCGGGTCTGCTACCATCGAAACACGGACAGCGATGGCCGAGATGGCGGCAACAAACTTGTTAGCAGCATTGCACGGTGAGCCTATGCCGCAGATTGTAAATTCAGATATTTACAAATAAAGTTTAAAAATAAATTATAAAGAAATATATTTACGCAATTATTAATTTCGTGAATTATGTTTCGCCTGCTAGCTTTTCTGCTTTCTATATCGCGAATCGCGGCGCAATCATTTCAAACTCCTGCGCTGCTGGGCATGGGAAATACGATGGCTGCGCATCCCGGTGTGTACAGTGCTATGGGCAATCCAGCGGGCATCGCTGGCATACATACCTTTTCAACGGGTAGTGCCTATCAAATGCACTACCTACAGTCAGATCTTTATACATACGGTATTTATGCTGTGTTGCCCACCTTCAAACTGGGAGCTCTAGGGCTGCAATTCCATCAATACAATAGCGCAAACCTCTTACAGCAAACGGTCTGGCAATTAAACTATGCCTATCCAATTACAAGATACTGGAGCGCTGCTTTAGGTTTGCAACGACACCGAGTACGGTGGGAGGTAGACACGTTTCCTAGCGCTATCAGGATAAATATAGGTGTTCAGTATCATAGAGAAAACCTCTCCATAGGTGGATTTGTCAAACAGTTCAGTTTGGCAAATTCGGAAAATGTGCTCTTGCCTTCGTCCGATTTTGAAATGGCTTTAGGTGTGAATTACTTATTTTCCGAACAAATCTATTTAGCAACAGATATCTTCTGGGATGGCCGCGAAAGACCTGATCTGCGCACCGGTATGGAATACCGTCTACTCCGTAATTTCCGTCTGCGTGGTGGTGTTTCATCTTTTCCACTCCAATATTATTTGGGGCTAGGCTTGCTTCGAAAGAAGATGCACATCGACCTAGCAGCTTCCATACATCGTGAATTAGGCCCCTCGCCGCAACTTGGTATAGCCTATGTATTCTAGGCGAATCACACTCTGGGCGCTATTTATAATATTGCTGCCAATCACTACGCAGGCACAGGTATTGGAAGAAGCTTTTATGGAAGAGCAGTTGCTGGAATTGTTGGTCGAGGACCTCGCACCCGACTTAGACGTAAGCGAAATCTTGGAAAGGCTTCGGCAATACCTGATCCATCCGCTTGATCTCAATCGGGCAACGGAGCAAGACTTTGCTGCCTTGGTTTTTCTGAGTCCACTGCAAATCAATAACCTGTTGAACCATCGTAAACAAAGCGGTCACTATCTTTCGGTATTGGAACTGCAGGCGGTAGAAGGATTTGATATACAGGCGGTGCGTTTGTTGCAACGATTTGTCCGTGTGGGTGTGCAAAGCGATGGAAAGAGACTCTCTGTCCGTGATGTCGTACAGAAAAGTCGTTATGAAGTCATGGTGCGGTATGGTCGTATTTTGGAATCGCAACAGGGCTATCAGATTACCGATGAAAGTCGTTCAAGGTACTTAGGATCGCCTGATCGGGTGGCCACGCGCATCCGCATAAATTACGATAATCGCCTGGAGATAGCCGTAAATATGAATAAGCAAGCTGGTGAACCATTCTTCCGGTATGCGCAGCGCTATGGCTTTGATTTCTACTCAGGTAGTATCCTCCTCAAAGATGTGGGAATTTTCAAACGCATCATTGTTGGTGATTATGCACTACAACTGGGGCAAGGTTTGATCTTGTGGAATGGACTTCAATTTGGTAAGGGTGCTTGGATCGGTAGTGTGGCCCGGCAGGGAGTTGGTTTATTACAGTACAAATCACTCAATGAGAGCAATTTTATGCGAGGAACATCCGCCGTGATCGCACATAGGAATTGGTATGTCATTCCTTTTGTAGCTTGGAATAAACTTTCTGGTAATGTCATGGAGGTAGATGATCAAAGAGAGATTCGTACTATTAACTATTCTGGAAACCACCGCACTCCCACAGAGCAAAATTACCGACGAGCGATTAATCAGTATGTGTATGGAGTAAGTACCTATTATCAACGAGATCGTTTTAAATTGGGGGCTACTTGGCTATCGACCACATTCGATGGCTACATTCGTCCTAATAATGAATTGAGAAATCTTTTTTCTTTCGAAGGAAGACAGCTCAATAATATGGGAATTTTCTATAATTATACCTATCGCAACACCTACTTATACGGGGAGGTTGCGCAAAGCGTGGGCAGCGGATATGCTACCAATAATGGGTTAATGGCTAGTCTGCATCCCAAACTCACGGTGCTCATCAACCACCGTTATTATGCGGCAGATTATTATCACTTCTTTGCACAATCTATCGGAGAACAATCTGGTTTGGGTAACGAACGGGGACTGTACACTGGTTTGATGTACCATCCATCACGTAAGATAGAATGGGTAAACTATCTAGATGCTTTTAGCTTCCCTTGGTTACGATTTCGAGCGGATGCACCATCTTCAGGAATGGATTTTCTGTCTCAGTTTTCTTATATCTGGTACAGAAAAGGTCGTTTGATTTTTCGCTTCAGGCACCGCCTTCGGCCAGAAAATTTCACGGATCCAGCTCGGTCAGAAAATCTGCAGGCCGATATGATACGCAATCAAGGACGTGTAGATTTTCAGTACAAGCTCAATGAGAACTGGTCAATAAGATCCCGAGCCGAGCTTTCCTATTATTTTAAAGAACTTACCTCCCGGGAATTTGGCGTGTTGCTTTTTCAGGATGTATTGTGGAGCAGTCGAAGTAGTAAAATTTCCGGTAACACACGCATTGCTTATTTTTCTACAGAATCTTACGACTCGCGTATCTACGCCTATGAACAAGATGTGCTCTATGCTGCTTCCTTTCCATTGTATTATGGAATAGGTTGGCGCAGCTATGCCAATGTACGTTGGCAGCTTTCTCGAAAGGTAGATCTTTGGGCACGATATGCAATCACCAAGCTGCCTGGCGTGGAAAGTATCGGTTCGCAATTGGATAGGATTGACGGTGATAAGCGTAGTGAAATGCGTTTACAAATACGCTTCAGATGGTAATTCGGCCAGTTATATCATTGGAAGTCGGTTTTATGCCGTTTTTGAAGGTGCTGTTGGGATACTTGACGGGAATTATTCTTGCAAAGGTATTTTCGTGGAATTACGCATTAGTTATTTTCATGACTGGGGTTTCTTTTAGCTTCCTGTTGCTACTACTGGTCGCACTAGTTCATCAGCTTCCTTCCAAAGCAATAATTCTTTTTTTATACGGGAGTTGGATTTCTATAGGCCTTTTGCAATATGGCCAATCGCTGCCAGAAGCGAAGAGAGAATACTTAGCAGATCGAGATTTTAGTCAATTAATCGGAGATGTGGTAGAAGAACCTTTGCATAAAGAGCGTTCTACTCGGCTGCGTATAAAATTGCAGGCTGGAATTGATTCTTTGCACACGACGCATGAGGTATCGGGGTATTTGTTACTTACGGTGTATACCGATAGCAGTATTTCCCACTTGGTACAATATGGAGATCGGGTGCAGTTTCCAGCAAATGTACAGCGCGTGTCGCCACCGTATAACCCGAACGAATTTGATTACCGGCAATATCTGGCAAACCGGGGTATTTACCATCAACAACGACTGCCAGCCGCGCAGCTTATCGTGCTTGAAACACAAACAAATTGGTATACTTATATATTGAATTTAAAAGAACGCGTTGTAACGCAGTTTCGATCGAATATCTCCGATCAAACTGCTTTTTCCGTGGCGTCAGCACTAGTTTTTGGCTATCGTGCGGAGATGGATCCAGAGGTAAACACCGCATTTACCAACACAGGAACCATACATATCCTCAGTGTTTCGGGAATGCATGTCAGTATGGTCTTTCTATTGCTCACCTTTCTTTTGAGGCCGCTGGATCGGTGGACTTATGGCAAATCATTCCGCTTCGTGATAGTATTGTTTTTTATTTGGATGTATGTCATGCTGACCGGAATGGCCCCACCTATACTTCGAGCTGGAATCATGATTAGCTTTTTTGTATTCAGTCAATGGATTGGCCGACGACAACAAGGGTTAAATGCGCTTTTTGCATCGGGATTCTGCATTCTATGCTACGATCCAAGTATGCTATTCGATGTGGGGTTCCAGCTGTCGTATCTAGCTATGTTGGGTATATTTCTAATTTTTCCTCTGCTGCGGTCGTTGTATCTTCCCCGAAATCGCTGGCTAAGAATCATGACAGAGTATAGCTATATCTCCATTGCAGCTCAGTTGGTTACGACACCACTCACCTTGTATTACTTTGGTCAGTTTCCTAACTACTTCCTGTTGGCCAATCTACTCATTACGATTCCGGCTACGGTAGTGATGTATCTTGGTGTAGCACTCATGGTACTGCCGATTCCTCAGATTGCTCCACTAATCGGGGTGTTGGAAAATATGGCGGTCAATAGTATGGTATCCATGTTAAAACGGATTGCTAACCTACCTGGGGCGACCTCGCAAGGCATTACATTTATTCTGCCTCAAGTGATTATCCTGTTTTTTGCGCTGGGATCATTTTTTGTCGCCTTGAATTATCGGTTGAAATATGCGTTATACAGCCTGTTTGCGGCATTGTTTTTTCTTGTTAGCACAAGTCTTTTGCGATGGAATACACGCGTACACTATCGTGGATTGCATATCTACCAGCTAAGGCAACATATTGCGATAGCCTGGTACGAGAAAGGTCATGTTTTCCTTTTTAGTACATTAGATTCACTAACGCATCCTAGCATTCAGTATGCCGTGATGCCAGATATAAAATCCTATCGCGCACTACATCAAATGAAACTGGTAAAGATTCCCCAGCAGCAGAACTACCTATTGACAATAGGCAACAAGGTGTTGTATGTATGGAATGAAGGAGATTATGAGCCGCCCGAAGACGTTGGGCTAGTACTCGTGCGAAACAATCGGAGATTACCGCAACCGCATCAATGGAAAAATACCATGCATGTGCTTGACGGTAGCAGTAGTGCGTATTATGTAGAGAGGAATTCCGCTGAACTAGATGCTCAACAGGTCGCCCACTATACCTTAAAGGATAATTTTGCTTATGTTTGGAAGACAGAATAAATGAATCCTACCAGCCTTTCCATATTAAAACAGTATTGGGGATACGACCAATTCAGACCACTTCAAGAGGAAGTTATCCATGCCGTAATGTTGCGGCAAGATACCCTTGCGCTAATGCCTACCGGCGGCGGCAAATCCATTTGCTTTCAGGTTCCTGCGATGCTTCAGGAAGGAATATGTGTTGTCATCTCTCCTTTAATAGCACTGATGAAAGATCAGGTGGAGCGACTGCGTAAGCAAGATATTTCTGCAGTGGCGATCTATTCTGGAATGACTAAGCGTGAGGTAGATATCACATTGGACAATTGTATCTTCGGAAATATCAAATTCTTGTACCTATCGCCCGAACGGTTGTATTCGGATATCGTTTGGGAACGGCTTCGCCATATGAAAGTGAACCTTTTCGCTATAGACGAAGCTCATTGTATATCGGAATGGGGATACGACTTTCGACCTTCTTATCTGCAACTGCATCGGCTTCGGGAGCTGCATCCTGAAATACCCTTTCTGGCATTGACAGCGACGGCTACTGAACGCGTGATCGTGGATATTCAGGAGAAGCTTTTGTTTGCGAAACCAAATGTATTAACTAAAAGTTTTCGCCGCGAAAACCTGGGCTATATGGTGTTGCCTGAGGAAGACAAGATGGGAAGGATGTTGCGGGTGATTCAAAAGATTGGTGGCAGCGGAATTGTCTATGTACGTAACAGGCGCGAAACGCAAGAAGTGTCTCGGTATTTGATGAATCAAGGTATTTCGGCCGATTTTTATCATGCGGGCTTAGACATGCTCACGCGTGCCGACAAGCAAGAACGATGGGCCAGCAATGCTATCCGCGTCATTGTTGCCACCAACGCTTTTGGTATGGGCATTGATAAGTCTGATGTGCGATTTGTCATTCATCTGGATATTCCTGATTCGTTGGAAGCCTATTATCAGGAAGCAGGTAGGGCAGGTCGCGATGGCAAGAAGGCTTTTCCGGTGCTTTTATATAATCAAGAAGATCGAGATCGACTATGGGCAAATCTGGAAGCTTCTTTTCCGGATGTCGCTTTTATTCAACAAGTGTATCATCAGCTAGCTAACTATTTTCAGATTGCCTATGGTGCAGGCATGGCTACGGTACTGTCTTTTGACGTAGTCGACTTTGCTAAAAAATATCAATTTGGCGTATTGCCCACTTTAAGCGCTTTGAAGTTTTTGGAGCGGGATGGATGGTTGAGTCTTTCCGAAGCCGTGTTTATCCCCTCCCGATTGAAGTTCGAAGTGGATTATCAGGAATTATACAAATTTCAAGTACAATCTTCCAAGTTTGATCCGCTCATAAAACGTATACTAAGAAGCTACGGCGGAGCTTTTGACTTATTTGTTCCGATTAATGAATATGAATTTGCGAAGGCTCTGCGTGTACCTTATCAGGAAGTTGTGCATATGCTGCAAACGATGCAACAAATGGAACTGCTCACCTATATGCCGAAAACAGACGCGCCGCAATTGCAGTTTTTGCGACCTAGGATTGATCGGAAAAACCTACACGTTGATACCTCGTTTATCAGAGAACGACGCCGTATCAAGGAAGAACAGACTAAGGCAATTTATCATTATTTGGATACGGAAAACTGTCGCAGTATCGCTTTGCTAACCTACTTTGGTGAGTCAAAATCGGCACCCTGCGGTGTATGCGATCTCTGTTTGGTACGTGCTCATCGCGGAAAGGTGTCGACACAGGTTGCGCTTCAGATCAAAGAATTGCTATTGGACAAACCATTACCTCTGAAGGAGCTGATCGATCAAATCAGTATAGGTTCCGAAAATGCAAAACTCGAAGCATTCAGAACCTTACTGGATGAAGAGCAGATCATTGTGAAGGAGAATCTCTACTATTGGAACGTAGGATTTTAATTTTTCATAATCCTAGATCCCGATTACCTGTTTCAATCTTGCATAACCGGATTTGCTGATATTTACCTTGTCGCCCGAATGCAGAATGGCAATGTAACTGTCCTTCTCCATCGGCTCGATCTTCGCCAATTGATCTACTTTTATCATAAAAGAGCGATGTATACGGACAAATTGTTTCGCATCTAGCTGTTTCTCAAACGAACTCATCGTTTTATTCTTTAAAAACATGCCATCGGTCGTGTGGATCTTTACATAGTCGTCGTAAGCTTCTAAGAAATTGATCTGCTGTATCGGGATGATTTTAATCTGTGAACCATTTTTCACCACAATTCTTTCTAGGCTTTGCTCTTCCATAGATTCCTGCAACTGCTCACTGGTTTTCTTGATTTTGGTTTCCGTTGAACCGGTAAAGTTACTTTTAAATTTATCCAAACTTTTCTCGAACCGGTCAGGACTAATCGGTTTCAGCAAGTAATCTATGGCATTTTTTTCAAAAGCTTTGATCGCAAACTCATCAAAAGCCGTTGTAAATATGATTTGAGGTTGATCATCCAGTAACTCCAACATTTCAAAACCGGTCAATTTGGGCATTTGAATGTCCAAAAAAACCAGATCTGGCTTATGTTGTTGTATCGCTTTGACGCCCTCAAACCCATCATTACACTCTGCTACTACATCAAAATCTGGGTGTGATTGCAAGTATTCTAATAAAATGCTTCTTGCTAAAGGTTCGTCGTCAATTAAAATAGTTTTAATCATATTGAGGTATTCTAAGGGTTGATATAAAGGTGGTATTATCGGTACTTGTAGTTAGCAGATCGGTTCGGCCAAATAATAGGTATAGCCGTCTTTGTATACTGGTAAGACCAAATCCGGTGCCTCTCTTATTTTCAAATTGATCCACATCAAAGGGGTTGGTAATTACAATAACCAGCATGTTTTCTTCTTTATACGCATCGATGGTAATCAACACGTCGCCGGTCACATTATACAAACCAAATTTGATGGCATTCTCCAGTAAAGGCTGAATGATCATGACCGGTACTTGCGACAATAAAATCGACTCGTCATAGTCGAAGATCGTCTTAAGTCGATGGCCAAAACGCACTTTTTCTATATCCAGATAAAGACGTAGATGTTTTAGTTCATCTTCCAATAGGATAAATTGCTTCTCATCCTTTCGCATCGTACCGCGTAGAAAATCAGATAGTTGAAAGGTCATGCTCCTGGCTTCCTGCGGTTTGCTGCCGATCAAAGCAATAATAGAATTCAAGCTGTTAAATAAGAAATGTGGTTGCAATTGCTGCCGTAAGTTGTAGAGCTCGGCGTCGCGCACCATGCGCTCCGACTGCTGTTTGCGCTCCTTGTTCTCTTCGTATTCTTCCTGAATATTCCAGAATATGTTAATGATCATGATACAAGTAATAACCAGAAAATTAATCACGAAACGAAATGGCATACTGAACGTCAGGTAGATCACCTGCTCCGGAGAAAATACCTGTAGCAAGCAAAACCGTGTGCAAAATACACTAAGAGCACTAAATATAATGGCGAAGCTAAACAGTTTCCAAAACTGCTTATTCTTCGGGAGATAGTATTGTAGAGAGGTATAGATTAAGTAAGAAGTTCCGGTAATTACCAATGCGCTGATGGCTCCATCGTAAAGAATCGTCTCATATGGAACTTTCACCCACCACAGTAATCCATAAACGACCAGGAAATACAAAACACAAATAATCCACGATGAAGTGTGGATCAGCCATTTTTTCGATTTAGGGTACTGCGTTTGCGTCATAAGAGGTTATTATCAGTTATTCTTAATCGTCAATCCGCCAAAAATGGAAGTTCCAGTGATATAAATCTTTTTGTTCTTATCGGTTGTAATATCGAACATTGGTCTGCGATCATCCAGCTCACCAAAGATAGAAGCCACATTGCTCGAAACTTGCCAATGCGGTGGAATAATAATTTTGGTGCTGCCAAAAAGTTGGAAGGTATCTAACACGACAGCCTGTTTGATGTCGGCCTGCAAGAAGTTGACTTTAGTGCTGCCAAAAACACTTGTAATAGTACCGCCAAGGAAATTAGTGGTTAACAACGATTTTTTTGTGTCGCTGAAAAACGTGTCTACTTTCAGGTAGCTATCGTGCTGTGCGCTGTAATTGGCATAAGGACCAGAACCTGTAGACGCCGAGGCGTTTACAGGTTGCGTGTCTTTTGGGTTGCCACTATCAGCGGTGTAATCGTTGTCTACCGTATAAAAATGATCTACTCGTTTATCCCAGTCGTACTCATCATCCGGACGAGTAGGGTCCTCGGGTGGGAGTGGTGGCACAACGCGGTTGCGTTTGATTAAGTAAATACCCATCGCGATTACCATAGCTGGGATAAAAAACTTTCCGAAAGACATGCCAACTAGGTCTTTTAGTAAGAAAATAGAGCCGATGGCGATTAGAATGACAGAAGATTTTTTTTGAAACCTGGAGTTAACTCCGATTACCAAACCGATGACAATCAGGATCATTTCCCAACCAAAGATCCAGCGAGGGAAGATGTCTAGACGCATATTCTTCATGAGAAGAGCGAGTCCAAATAGAATAATAAACGCACCAGCGAAATTTGTCGTGTTGTTTGACTTTGGCGGTCGACTGTCGTTATTTGTGTTTTGTGTATTCATGACGTTGTGTTTTTGTTCCTTTGATGATTCGAAAGTAGATCGAAATATTCAGCTAAACGAGCTGAAATAGGCATCTTAGGCAATTTTTTCGGTGAACGAGCGCTATTACTCGGTGAAACAAATTTCACCTTGTCATTCACCAAAGTCATTTCAATAACGCGAATATGTAAAAATTTATTTACTTTTTTTCTGACGAAATTTGGGCTGATGATTTTATTTATTATATATTTATAACAGAAAATAGAGCATAAACTTAATTTATTGACTAATCCAATGGGAGATTTTGAAAACAAAGAACGCGAAGAGGTATTTTCAAAAAAGGTGAGAGCAGGAAAACGTACTTATTTTTTTGATGTCAAAGCAACTCGGTCCAACGACTATTATGTGACCATTACAGAAAGTAAGAAACGTTTTGAGGATGGGCAGTTCATTAAGCACAAGATTTTCCTGTACAAAGAGGATTTTGAAAAATTTGCAGAAGGTTTACAAGATGTCGTAAGTTATATCAAAAATAACCAAGATGTAGTCGAGAAAAGGTATGAGGGAGGTCAGGAAGAAGGTGTGTACGAAAGAACGGGCACTTTTGGCGATACCAAAGAAAACTTTTCCTTTTAAGACATGATTTTGAAAAATATATAGCCACACCTTCTACGTGTGGCTTTTTTTGTGTAACTATATTTAGGCAATGCCTACCGCAGTGCCATATTTTTTCTATTTTCGTAGCAGAACGTAAAATCTCATTATGTACAAATTGTCTTCGATAGCGGCAGTCATGCTGTGTTTTCTTGCTGTTGGTAAAACTGAAGCCCAAACGCGGAAACTAAATTATGCACAATCCTGGGGTCAAGAAGCTTCCCTCACCAATCCAATACGGCAGTACAGGGGTTGGGCAGATGCTGATCACTATATTGTGAGTGAGAAGAATGTGCTTTCTAAAGTAAACGTAAAAACTGGAGCGGAAGCTGCTTATAGCTATCCTGCTGATGAATCTACCAAAGTATCGGTTGACAAAAAAGATGTAGTCATCACTTTTGCTGACGGCCAATCGCGGCAACTTACCCAATCGCCCGATATCGAAGAGAAGAACCCTACTTTATCTCCCGACGGCAAGTTTGTTGCCTTCACCAGAGACAATGATCTATATGCAGTTGAGGTAGAATCTGGTAAAGAAATGCGGTATACAACGGATGGTTCTGACGTCGTTTACAACGGTTGGTCGTCTTGGGTATATTACGAAGAGATTTTAGGTCGATCTACAAATTACAAGGCATTTTGGTGGTCGCCTGATAGTAAGCGTTTGGCTTTTATGCGATTTGATGATTCACAAGTGCCTATGTTCCCAATCTATGCATCACCAGGGCAGCACGGCTATGTAGAGAAAACACGTTATCCTAAAGCCGGTGACAAAAATCCTGCTGTGCGTGTTGGGTTTGTAGAAGTAGCGGGCTCTCCAGTGGTTTGGGCTGCCTTCAATGAGGAGGATGATCAGTACTTTGGTCAACCGTATTGGAGCTTCAACAGCCAATCGATTATGGTACAGTGGATGAATCGGGATCAGACAAATCTGAAATTCTATCAGGTAAATCCAATAGACGGTTCCAAAGTAGCCACATACGATGAGATGCAGCCAACTTGGATCAACCTAGATCACGATGAGCGGATCACCTACCTAGCCGATAACAAGCACTATATACTGAAATCCGATAAGACCGGATGGGCACATTACTACCTGTATAACCTAGATGGGAAGCTGGTGAATGCCCTTACTAATGGCGACTGGCAGGTAAGCAGCATCGCACATATTGATGAGAAGAATAAAGTATTCTACTTTACGGCTCGAAAAGAAAATTCAGCGACCTCTGATCTGTATCGAGTGAATTTCAACGGGAAGAATTTCAAACGCTTAACCTTTGGCAACTATACACACCGGGTTAAAGTATCACCAAATGGCAAGCATTTCATCACAGAATATTCTAATGTGGAGACGCCGACTAAGGTGGCTTTGGTAGATATGAACGGCAAAATGATTCGGGAGTTGGAAGATAGCAAGTCGGCAGATTTTGACCAATATACTATCGGTAAAACGGCTTATTTTACCATCCCATCTGCAGATGGGCAATATGACTTGCCTGTTATTGTGACTTATCCGACAGACTTTGATGAAACCAAAGAATACCCTGTTATTATGAGTATCTATGGCGGTCCGGATGCCGGTAGCGTGCGCAATACTTGGAAAGGCACTGCAAAGCAATACTGGGCAAATGAAGGTATTATCCAAATTGAGTGTGACCACCGCGCTTCGGGTCATTTTGGAAAAGAAGGGGTCGCGTTGATGCACCGTAAATTGGGACATTGGGAATTGATTGACTATGGTACTATCGCTCAATGGCTGAAAGCCAAACCTTGGGTGGCCAAAAACAAACTTCTGATTACAGGACACAGTTATGGTGGCTATGTCGTGTGTATGGCCTTGACCAAGGGTTCTTCTGATTTTGATTATGGTATCGCTGGTGCACCTGTTACGAGCTGGGAATTGTATGATTCGCATTACACCGAGCGTTGGATGGATACGCCGCAAGATAATCCTGAAGGTTATAAGGATGGATCGGTGTTGACGCATGTGAATGGATACAAAGGTGTTCTGCGTTTGATGCACGGTGACTTGGACGATAACGTACATTTGCAAAACTCCATCCAATTGGTAGACGCATTGACCGATCGGGATATACCGTTTGAGTTTATGATCTATCCTGGAAGCAGACATGGTTTTGAACGTCGCAAGTCAGCGTATGACTTCAAAGAACGCGTTCGTTTTTATTATGAATATTTATTGGAAAAACCAGTTCCAAAAGAACTGAAATAGCCCACGATTAGACGTCAATTATGTCTATGTTACAATTTTTAAAGGAGAGCACTTTTCGTGCTAACGATGTCTTTACTCGTAGTATTGGTATCTTGAGCCGGCATTATATCTCTATTGCGGGCTTGTGTCTGTTATTGTTTTTGGTATCCAACCTTTCTACTCTTTTATCGATTTATTTTGATGGATACGCAAACTTACTAAAAGTAGGTATGCTGCTGCTATTTGTATTTTTATATTTCAGCCTGCAGCTTGTCTTATTAAAGCGGGCAGTTCATCTCGTAAAAGAGGAGCCATCTATTGGTGTTTGGAAATACCTGCCCTCATTTTGGCAGTTTTCGCAATATATCGGCGGCTTAATCGTGTATTCTATATTAGCAGGCTTTGTTTACCTATTGATGTATGTACTGTGCTTTCCACTGTTATATCTAGGAATAGATATAGATACCGTAAGAAATGAGATACACCCTTTCCTTACTGGTATTGTAATGCTTATCGTCGTGCTGCGTACGATATTTTACCCATTTTTTATCATCGAACAACAGGCAGGGACGTTCAAAGCATATAAGTTTAGCGTGGCACTCACTCGAGGTAATGTTTTTCGTTTAGCGATGATCGTTTTTACGGTAGCCTTTACACACTTATTAATGGTGAGTGCAGAGTATTTCGATTATTTTTTGATTGCTAAAATTTTCAGTGTGATTAACTCTTTTGTTATGATTCCTATGGTGAGTGTTGTCATGTCTGTAGTATATGTAGATATGATGAAAAATTATGCAGGAAGTGACGATCCTTCGTTGATCGATAATTTAATTTAGTGTTGGACGATTTGAAGAATAAAAATATTGCCATTTTAGGCTCAACCGGCAGTATAGGCACACAAGCACTAGAAGTCGTGGATGCATTTCCCGATTATTTTACAGTAAGTGTACTTACGGGTGGTCGCAACATTGACTTATTAGTTACACAAGCTATACGGTACAAGCCTAAATATGTGGTTGTATCACAGGCTGATGCGGTACATCAAGTGAAAGCAAATCTTTCTGGTTTGGATATCATCGTTCTTTCCGGGAAAGAAGGGTTGATAGAGGTAGTACAAGATCCTGCTATAGATTTGGTGCTGAATGCCATTGTAGGATCAGCCGGCTTGGAACCGACGTGTAAAGCCATTTGTAGCGGCAAAGATATCGCACTGGCCAATAAAGAAACGCTGGTCGTAGCAGGAGAGCTGGTGATGGGTTTGGTCAGAGAACACGGCGTACGCATGTTGCCTGTAGATTCGGAGCACTCGGCCATTTTCCAATGTTTAGTAGGAGAAGCAATGAATCCGGTAGAGAAGATTTACCTTACGGCTTCAGGAGGCCCATTCCGAGGTAAAGACCGTACTTTCTTGGAGCAAGTAACGAAAGAACAAGCGCTGAAACATCCGAACTGGAGCATGGGTGCAAAAATCACCATTGATTCAGCTTCGCTGATGAATAAAGGACTGGAAGTAATCGAAGCCAAATGGCTGTTTGATCTTAACGCTGATCAAATCGACGTGGTCGTACATCCGCAATCCATCATTCATTCTATGGTGCAATTTCAAGATGGCTCTATTAAAGCACAACTAGGGCTGCCCGATATGAAGCTACCCATCCAATACGCGATGACTTTTCCCGTTCGGGCAAGTAACAATTTCGAACGATTTGACTTTGCTAAATACGGATGTTTGGATTTTCATAAGCCGGATATGGAAACGTTTCGTAACTTGCAACTGGCTTTTACCGCTATGGAAAATGGAGGTAATCAGCCCTGTGTATTAAATGCAGCAAATGAAGTAGTGGTTGAAGCTTTTCTGCAAGATCGCATCTCATTTTTGGGTATGAGTGACGTAATCGCAAACACCTTGTCTAAAATTGGAAATCAATCTACAACCACGCTGGAGGATTATCTATTATGTGATCAGGAAGCAAGACGAGTAGCACATACCTTTTTAGATTAAAATACGTTATTAATGTTGATTCGGCCTTACGAGTAGGTTACAATATGATTTTAAATTTTCAATGGGAGTATTAGTAATGATCGGACAAGTCCTTTTAGGGCTGTCTTTGTTAATTGTGTTGCATGAGTTAGGACATTTCCTTGCTGCACGTGCATTTGGTATCAAAGTAGAAAAGTTCTACTTATTTTTTGATGCTTGGGGAGTTAAATTATTCAAGTTCAATTATAAAGGCTGTGAGTACGGGATCGGATGGCTTCCACTGGGCGGATATGTGAAGATCGCCGGCATGGTGGATGAGTCAATGGATACAGAGCAGTTAAAGCAAGATCCGCAACCTTGGGAATTTCGATCTAAACCAGCTTGGCAACGTCTTATTGTGATGTTAGGTGGTATCATTGTCAATGTGATTGTCGGTGTGTTTGTATTCTGGATGCTTACTTTTCATTATGGAATATCGGATATTGACAATACAAAATTGGTTGATGGTGTGGTGCCCGGTATTGTTGGGAAAGCGGTTGGCATTGAGCCTGGTGATCGCATTTTGAAAGTAAATGGGCAAGTGCCTCAGCACTTCAACCAAGATTTGCTGAACACAGATGTATTGTTTGGCGGCGCTTTACTTACTGTGGAGCGTGGAGGGAAAACGATAGATATACCCATGCCAGCTGATATGGGTAATATGGTGGCAGAGTATAAGAAGAATGAGTTTGTGCAGCCGCGTGTCCGCATTACGGCAGTCGATCAGGTTGTTGCAGATTACCCCGCTGCAAAAATGGGAATCTTGGCAGGTGACAGCATTATAAGTCTGAACAATAAAGCAGTTCTCTACCAAGATGAAGTGCTCAGTACGCTGAAAGCGTTAGCCAACAAACCGGTCCAAGTAGGTGTCTTTAGAAGTGGTCAAGAACTTGCTTTGTCTGGAACTGTATCTGAGGAAGGGACGTTAGGTATACAATACAATATGAACTCAATTTCATTGCCTTTCGTGAAGTATAATTATGGCTTCTGGGAGGCATTACCTATAGGTTCGCAAAAGGCATTCGGTGTGATTACTGACAACATCAAAGGTTTTGGAAAAATCTTCCGTGGCGATTTGAAGGCCGACAAAGCATTATCTGGTCCAGTTGGTATTGCAACTATGTTTGGTACCGAGGTAGATTGGGCACGTTTCTGGAGTTTAGTTGGTCTGATTTCTATGGCGCTGGCTTTTATGAATTTGCTTCCTATTCCAGCTTTAGATGGCGGGCACGTAGTCTTCTTATTGGTTGAGATGATTCAGGGCAAACCATTAAGTGATGCTTTTCTAGAGCGAGCACAAATGGTTGGCTTCTTTATCTTGGTAGCCTTGATGATCTTCGTGTTCGGGAATGATATCTTTAAACTAACTCAGTAGACAAATGTTCGCCTTTGTTTGAAGGCGTGATCTTTACCGTAACAAAAAAGTGCCGATCTTAATCGAAGATCGGCACTTTTTTGTTACTAGTCATCTAGTAAATCTGGTCTTCGTTCGGTGGTACGCTGCAGCTGTTGCTCGTGGCGCCAGGTGGTGATCTTCGCCTCATTGCCACTTAATAGAATATCCGGTACCCGGTGTCCGCGCCACTCGGCCGGGCGAGTATAGATCGGAGCATCCAATAATCCGTCTTGAAAAGAATCAGAGAGAGCGGAAGTTTCGTCTGATAACACTCCGGGGAGCAACCGCACTACAGCATCTACCACAATAGCTGCCGGAAGTTCGCCGCCTGATAATACATAATCTCCAATAGATATTTCCTGCGTTACAAAAATATCTCGAATCCGTTGGTCTATCCCCTTATAGTGACCACACAAAAGCATCAGATTCTTTTTAGCAGAAAATGAATTGGCCATATCCTGATTTAGGGTCTTACCATCTGGCGTCATGTAGATAATCTCATCGTAGGTGCGCTCTGCCTGTAACTTCTCTATACAGTTAGCAAAAGGTTCAATTTGCATCACCATACCCGATCCGCCTCCGTAGGGATAGTCATCTACCGATTTCTGTTTATTGCTGGAGTAGTCACGAAGATTGTGCACGTGGATCTCAGCCAAACCTTTTTTCTGTGCACGTTGTAAAATAGAGTGTGCAAAAGGACTGTCTAGTAAACTAGGTAATACAGTGATGATATCAAATCGCATGTTGCAAAGGTAGATCAAATATGCAGTAAAAAAAGGTGTGAAAATAAGTTTTGTTACAGAAATAGTAATGGATTTTGAGAGAAATAAAAAAATAATTTATTTAAACATTCAATCCGACATTCAATGGAATTTTGAATCTAATGCCGCTTTAGTGGCTGATATGACCAATTGGAACTTACCACATTGTTGTTTTTGACTTTTTGATAAACAACGTTGAAAAGAAAGCAACGTGTTTAACATTTTTTTACAAATTTAATTTTTCCTATAATTGCACAATTCTAACTATTAAATAATACAAATACACACTAATCACACGATGAAGCAAAAATTACTCAGCTTTCTTGTGCTGTGTTCGATCTTTATTGGATCAGCAATAGCACAAAACCGAACGGTGTCGGGTAGAGTGACGGCAGTGTCAGGCGGAGATGCCCTGGGCGCAGTGACGGTCACAGTCGTTGGATCGACTACTTCCACACAAACAGACGGCAATGGAAACTATTCCATTAACGTATCAAATGGCGCGATGTTGCGCTTTTCACTAATTGGCTATTCTACGCAAACTGTCTCTACTGGAGATCGTAGCGCCATCAACATCCAGCTTGCTGGCGAAGATGAATCTATTGAAGAAGTTGTAGTTACTGCTCAAGGTATTCAAAGGACAGCAAAATCCATTGGATACGCTACACAACGCGTTGGAGGAGATGATTTGGTGCAAAAATCTGAAACGAATGTCCTAAATTCTATGCAAGGTAAAGTAGCTGGTGTTAATATCTCCAGTTCTTCTGGTCAGCCGGGATCCTCTACGAACATCAATATTCGTGGTATTACTTCATTCGGAGGAAACAATCAACCACTTATTGTAGTAGACGGAATTATCTTTAGTAACGATACGGATAATAGCCAGAATACCCTTTTTGGTTCTCAGCCATCTAACCGTTTAAACGATATTCCACCCGATAATATCGAGTCAATCTCTGTATTAAAAGGACCAGCGGCATCGGCTTTATATGGTTCTCGTGCTTCAGCGGGCGTCTTGATGATAACAACTAAAACTGGTAAAGGTATGCAAGGAAAAACAGAAGTAACTTTAAACTCTTCTGCCAACTTTCAAAATGTAGCTTACTTACCAAAGTTTCAATCTTTGTATGGACAGGGTACCCAGAACATCTACAATAACCAAAGCACCAATTCTTGGGGACCTGCTTTTGGTAGTTTAGATCAGGTAGTACAGGGAGGTACTGGTTTAACAGTTCCTTATCAAGCTTACCCAAATAACATTCGTGATTTTTATAATACCGGCGCTTTTTATCAAAACTCGGTCAATCTAGCTGGAGGTGATGAGAAAAGTAACTTTACAGCAGGCGTATCCAGTACAATTCAAAATGGTGTGGTGCCAAATAGTAAGTACAATAGACATACTGCGAATGTAGGCGGTAATCGCTCGTTGAATAATGGCGTAAAGATCGGCGGTACATTAACGTATTCCAAAACAAGTCAACGTGGTGCAACCATGGGTAACGGAGGTAGTGCTTTTGGTCAGATTACCCGTATTCCAGTCTCTTATGATTTAAATGGTACGCCACTTTTGAATGAAGCTGGTGAGCGGCAATATTTCTTGCCTGGACAAAATAGTCCATTGTGGAGTGTTGAGAATGAGTTCTTCGAATCGGACGTAGATCGTGTATTCGGTAATTTAAATATTGGTTACGATTTCACAGATTGGTTAAATGTAAGCTACCGGGTGACTGGTGATACTTATTTTGATCAGCGGAATCAAATTTTAAGAAATGGTTCAGCACGTGCACCCCTGGGAGCAATTGATGCAGACAACCGATTCCGTTCAGAGCTAAATGGTGACTTGATGATCACTGCTAAGCAAGAGGACATATTTTTTGATGGATTGAATGCCACTTTACTCTTAGGGCAGAATATCAATAGCAGAGATTTCCGTGAGTCTGGTATCGTATCCAGTGGTCTATCTATGTTTGGGTTTGACAATGTTGCAAATGCTTCTGTCTTTACAGGATCTTATTCTAATAGATTTCAAAGAAGATTGATAGGTCATTACGCACAGTTAAGCTTGGGTTATAACGATTATCTATTCTTGGAGTTAACAGGTCGTGCGGATAAATCTTCGACATTGCCGACATCTAATAACACCTATTTTTACCCATCGGCTTCATTGAGTTTCGTTCCGACATCTGCCTGGGAAGGTCTTCGTTCGGACGTATTATCGTACTGGAAGTTGAGAGCGAATGCTGCTCGGGTAGGTCGTGATGCAGATCCTTATTTATTAAGTACCTTGTACAGTATTGGATCATTCGGTAACAATACGGCAAGTATTCAATTTCCGCTTAATGTAGGCGGTTCTAGTATCCCTGGGTTTGCTATTGGCAGTCGCATTGGTAATCCAGATTTGAGACCGGAATTTGTATCTTCTTTCGAGATCGGTACACAGTTTGGATTGTTTAACAATCGTATTGATTTAGACTTTACCTATTTCAGCACACGTAGCTCAAGTCAAATATTTGATGTAGCTGTTTCTAATTCATCAGGTTTCAATACACGTACATCTAATATTGGTGAGATGACAAACAGAGGTATTGAGGTTTTATTGAGTGGTTATCCAATTCGTAACTCTAACTTCAGCTGGAATGTTAACTTAAACTTTACCCGTATTCGTAACAATGTGGTGTCGATATTTGGTGATCAACCAGTTGGTGGTGATGAGCTGACAAGTAGTGTAATTCCTGGTATCAACTCCTTCATCGGTATCGCACCATCTATTGCAGAAGGATTCCCGTACGGCGTAATCGTTGGAGCTCAAACTCCTAGAAATGAAAACGGAGATCTTTTAATTAATCCAAATACAGGTTTGTTTATGCCAGGTATTGGTAATCGTGTGATTTCAAATCCTCAAAAAGATTATACTTTAGGAATTTCAAATACCTTTACTTATAAAGGCGTCAGTCTCATGGCTTTGGTAGATATTCAAAAAGGCGGTCAAATTTTCTCTTTCTCCCAAGTAGATATGCGCTCCGGCGGGATGGTAGACATTACAGGTGTGGATCGCACGCAGCCAAGAATACTGCCTGGTGTAATTGATAATGGTGATGGCACTTACCGTCCCAATGATATTCAAGTATCGGCTCAATCATATTGGCAAGGTTTAGGTGGTATCGGCTCAGAAGCGGCAGTTTTCGATGCTACATCTTATCGGTTGAGAGAGCTTACTATTAACTACAGCCTTCCGCAGAGCTTATTGCAAAACTCGCCATTTGGTCAGATTTCAGTAGGATTTAGTGGACGTAACCTATTTATGTTTGCCCCTGGATTCCCTGGTGATCCAGAGGTCAATACGCAAGGCGCTGGAAATGTACAAGGCATGGATCTTAACGGCGTGCCTACTACAAGAAACTATGGATTCAACCTTCGGGCGTCATTTTAATCTGAATAGAAATGAAAATTATAAAACACAATATATTTAAGCTGTCCATCGTGGCGTTAGCACTTTCCGCTACATCTTGTAATAAATTTCTAGATGTAAACGATACCCCTAACAACCCACTAGAAGTGCCTGCGGCCACGTTATTGCCTGTTGGCCTTTCTGGGACAGCCTTTGCTAATTCGAATGAATTAAATCGCTTTGCTTCCACCATTATGAGTGTCACGGCAGGTGTGTCTGGTAGTCCGGCAGGATATGATATTTACGAAGTATTTGGGGATGATTTTGGTAATCAATGGAACTTCGAAATCTACGGAGGAGCGCTAATCAACTACAAGAAGATGCTCGAGGAAGCTGAAAAAGCAAATAGTCCAGTGTATGCTGGCGTGGGCAAGATTATGATGGCTTTTACCTTTGCTATGGCTACCGATGCGTGGGGAAATGTGCCATACTCCGAAGCTTTGTTGGGAGATATGGAGCTGACCAGCCCACGGTTAGATAGCCAACAGGATATCTATTTAGGAAATGAGGCTCAAGGTATACAAAGTCTATTTGATCTGATTAGAGAAGGTTTGGAAGACTTGGATGGTGAAAGTATATTGACCATTGGAAGTGATGATATCGTATATGGCGGTGACTTGGCTAAATGGAAGAGAGCAGGAAATTCACTAATGTTGCGCTTAGCGATGCAGATTAGCTCTGTTGAGCCACAAATCGCGACACAGGTTATACAAGAAGTGATGAATCGCAATATGTACATCAATGCAAATGATCAAAATTTGGCCGTTCGATTTGGAGGGCAAGTTGGTAGTCAAGCTCCATTGTGGACCTTGACACGTAATTCTTCTTTTCAAAATGAATTATTGATCAGTACACGTTTTGTGAATAAGCTTCAAACTCTAAATGATCCTCGTTTACCATTGTTTGTGACACGTCCAACAGGTCAGTATGTAACTATTGATAATGGATTTAGAGGTACGCCACCCGCTGTTGCCGGTCGCTCTGTTTATAATTCTTATGCGATAGGTATAGGAGGTGAGGGACCAGTGAGATTGTTAACTAATGCACAGACTGCTTTTATATTAGCAGAAGCAGTAGTTCGTTTGGGTGTTGCTGGCAATGCGTCTGAATTATATCAAAGAGGTATTCGTGCTTCAATGCAGGATGCCGGCGTGGCTTCTGCCGATATTGATGCCTATTTTACAGCCAATCCTACTGTTGTGACATTGACCGGTACATCTGATCAGCAGATTGAGCAAATCATTAATCAGAAGTACATATCCTTGTTTTCTAATGGTTTAGAACAGTGGAATGACTGGAGACGTACAGGATATCCAACATTGGCGGATCATCAGAATGCGCAGGGTATCGACGGAACAAGGCCAGTAAGATTGATCTATTTGTTCACAGAACAACAACGAAATCCTAATTTCCCTCAAGGCGATAATGCACCTCAGTCCAATGTGCCTGTATGGTGGGATATAAACTAATAACATAAGAGATAACATGAGAAATTTAATCATAACACTTACAGCTCTTTTGGTAATTCTTATGAGTTCATGCGAAAAGGACTACACGGAATTCTATTCAGATAATAGACCAGAGATACCGGTCACATTTGAGGGAGCAACTACCCATGGATTTAATCCGTATATAATTGTACCATTGAGTAATGGCAACATCAGTTTCACTCTGACAATACCCGAAACTTCTGGTAGAACAATTGCTTCGATATCACGTGTGCATGCTGGTGCAACTAGTATCAATGCCGGAGGAGTACGTGCTGCGACTTATCTAACGGAACCTATCGCAGGTAACGGTACGAGAGCAACATTTACCACGTCGATAGACGAATTTCGTTCAAAGAGCGCTGCGAATAATACGTTAATTCAAAATTTTATTAACAATGCAACGCTTACTCAGTTAGAAATCGCATACATGTTTTTAGTAACATTAGATAATGGACAGGAAATTATCCCTGTTCAGACTCGAGTATGGATTCGCAAATAATTCTTACATATCAAGTGTAAATCGTTCCTTTGGAAGGATTTAACCTACCGTTTTAAATAGAGCTGCTTCTTCATGAAGCAGCTCTATCTGTTTTATGGTCACTCATCGGAAGCTTCACACAAACAAGCGGCATCTTGAGATTGATTTTATAGTTTTAACTTTTCCTTTAGTCGACAAGCGTCAAAATTGCCTTATCAATTTTGATGTGGGTAAATGATTGAACAAATCATGACAATTTAAGTTCGAATTATATTTAAAAAATCTAGAAATATCGTTTTAGCAATATATAAGTATAAATTAAGTCTTGCCTTGTGGTTATCTTATTGTGGTTTTAATTAGAAGGCCTAGTTGGATTCCTCCTTGATTATTTTTCACCTCCCCAAATAGGAAATTATTAAATTATTTGACTCTATTTTGTTAAAAGTTGAATTTAGTGTCTGTGTTAATATATTTATATTAATATCTATCTGTTTGAACACGATGTTGACGTGACATAAACACCAGATTTAATAAAAAAGTAAAAAAAAATATATCAATTAAAATAAATTTTTAGTTTTTAATTTTAACTAAAAGGAGTGTTTTGCTTGTGAAAATGCAATTTATGTGTCGTCAAAAAAATGATTTTGAAACTTATGCAATAAGTGTTCCAAAAATACCCGATAATGAGTATTTAACACTTTTTTGCATTATTAATTTTAATGTCTACTATTGGCCATTATTAACTAAACACACACACACTTATGAAAAAACATTTACTCAGTTTTTTTGTGCTTTTTACATTCCTTACCGGAGCGGTATTTGCACAAAATCGAACAGTGACGGGGAAGGTGACATCGGCAATTGACGGATCGGCGCTCAGTGGTGTCACAGTATTGGTTGACGGAACAAGTCAGGGGACCCAAACCAGAAGCGATGGAACGTATACAATACTTGCTACTCAAGGTTCTACGCTGAACTTTCGATACATTGGTTATACGGGGCGCAGTGTAAAAGTTGGCGCAACAACAACATTAGATGTTGAGCTATCTTTAGACGAAAGTTTAGAAGAGGTTATTGTTACCGGTTATGCCAATATTACGAAAGAGAAATTCACGGGATCTGCAAAGGTAATAGGAAAAGAGGCTACAGAAAACTTACCCATAGGGTCTTTTAATCAAACGCTTCAAGGCCGTGTACCGGGACTTTTGATGAATTCTGGATCCGGACAACCTGGGGCTAATGGTTCTGTTACTATTCGCGGTATTCAATCTATTCAAGGAGCTGGGGTGCAACCACTATACGTTCTCGATGGAATTCCGGTATCACAGGATCAATTCCGTGCATTAAACAATAATGACATTGAGTCTATTACAGTATTGAAAGATGCGAATGCAGCCGCGCTTTATGGAGCTCGCGGAGGTACTGGAGTTATCGTTATTAAAACGAAAAGAGGTAAAGAAGGTACCACAGACATTAATGTTAGCTCTCAGTTTGGTATTACCTTGGCTCCAGATTTCTCACGTCTTAACTTGATGTCGACATCCGAGCTTTTAGCCTACGAAGAACGACTTGGTTTGGCAGGATACGCTAATAATCTACCAGGTTGGTTTTACAGTAGACAAAATCCTAGAAATGCAAACCTTTCAGCTGCTGGATTGGCGGATATTGATCGCAAACTAGACAGTACCCGAAACATCAATACCGATCTTAGAGACGTGTTTTTCAGGACAGGTTTAAGTCAAGATCACGGTATCAGTGTTCGTGGTGGAAATCAAGACACAAAATATTTCCTTTCTACTGGCGTGTTTAAACAAGAAGGTATCGACAGAACATCTGGTTTGGATAAATACACCATGCGCTCAAATATTTCGCACAATTACAAAGGATTGTCGATTGATTGGAACACGATGATAGGCTATTCACAGCTGAAGACAGCTGTTGGTGATTTGTATGGGAATAGTCCTATAAATCCTTTTCAAATGATTTACAGAGCTAGACCGTATGACAATCCTTATAGATCAGACGGCACGTTAAATAGCGGAGGTGGCAGTTCTACAATAAATTTGAAACAAGTAGCGAATGTGTTGGAGCGAAATGAGAATTCACGCGTATCGCAAAATACCATTACCATCAATACAGGATTAAACTTAGCGTATAAAATTACTGATGATTTAACGGTAAGAAATGTATTAGGTGTAGATGCATATAGTAACAGAGGCGAAAATTACATAAATCCAGATTCATACAGTGGTTCGTTGCAAACGTATCAGAAGGGTTTTGCTCGTGAAAACTTGTACAACTATGCTCAAATCATTAACACAACAAGTTTAAACTATCATAAAACTATTAACGATTTGCACGAGTTTGATGCAGGAGTCTATTTTGAGGGAATTCGTACTTATCAAAAAGGTTTGGGATTTACCTTGTATAACTTGAACCCTACACTTCCTTGGACAGGTCAAGGCGCCGCTCCATTACCGACAGATGGTAATGCTACTATGCCGCAAAATGCCTCTAGTGTAAGTACTGGTTATGGTATTCGCTCATATTTTGCGACAGCAAACTACACTTATGACAGTAGGATTAGTGTCAACGCCAACATCAGACGTGATGGTACGTCCAGAATTGTAAATCCTCAGAACAAGGAGATTACCACTTGGTCTACTGGTTTGAACTGGAGCTTACATCGTGAAGCTTTCTTGGAAGATGTTTCGTTTCTAGACGCTTTAAATCTGCGTGCATCTTACGGGGTAATTCCAAGTATTGGATCTATTGCAACAACCCTATATCAGTTTCACGGACTAGCACTTCCAAATTATGCCGGCAGCCAATTGCCTGCGTTCGGAACTGGATCCTACACGGGATCCACTATTCCAGGTATTGTACCAACTGCACCTGGTAATCCTAATTACCAGATTGAGAAAGTGAACAAAGCCAATATTGGTGTCGATGTTTCTTTTTTGGAAAGTCGTGTGAATTTATCGATTGACGTTTACAAAAACGTAACTAAGGATTTATTTGTAAGACAGCCATTAAGCGGCACCACAGCATTCCCAAATTTGGATGTGAATGCTGGTCAAATGTCTAACAAAGGAATTGAAGGTGATTTAAAAATTAGAGTGTTGGATCGTCCAGAGAACCGATTGACGTTAGACATTGGTGCCAACCATGCTATCAATGTGAATAACATAGATGATTTGGGAACTGTTGAGGAGTATTTCTTAGGGACGTTTTTAATCCGGGAAGGATTGCCATATGGGTCGCACTATACTACGAAATATTTGGGTGCTAATCCAGCAGACGGTAGACCTAGGTTTGAACAAGAAGATGGAAGTATAGTTACTGATGCTGCCGCTGCAAGCCGCTTTGCAACATTTGGTACTTATCTACCAAAACATATCGGTGGATTTAATATAGATTTTGGTTACAAAGGATTTTTTGTAAACTCACTATTCTCTTACCAGTTTGATGTAGTGCGTAGTAACAACACCAGAAACTGGATCACCGACGGAACTTTGGGTTACATTAATGCCGTTACTCCGTCTAGGGAATTGCTAGACAATCAATGGATGAATCCTGGCGATGAGAAATTTTTCAATTCACCAGGAGCGAGTCGTGGTTTCACGTCATCAGATTTGCAAAATGCGAAGTTCTTAAGATTCCGTCAATTGCAGGTGGGGTACAACATTCCTGAGATCAAATCCAGAAGTGGAAATTCGATCATTAAAAGAGCCAATGTTTACGCTACATTCCACAACCTAGCTGTTTGGAGTCCTTGGCAAGGTGTGGATCCTGAAGATGATAACAACATCAGTTTAGTGGAATATCCAAACCCAAGAATGATCGTGTTTGGTGTAAACCTAACGTTCTAAGTAATGGTTTAATTAATAATCGATTAAGATTAAAGAAAATGAAATTATATAAGATAAAAACAATTACAGCCACTCTATTGGTTTCGACATTTTTGATGTTTTCTTGTCAGAACTTGTTGGATATCAGAGAGACAGACTTTATTGGTGGAGATAATGCACTTCGTACTGTTGCAAACAATGAGTCTTTACTCATGACTGCATACTCTGTACTGCCTAATATGCCAATTTTTTTCAACGGAGAGTTGAGTGACGAGTTGAAACAGGGTAGTTTTTACGCAGCTCAGAGCACACACGAATGGTTATTTGCGTCCGATGATATACGGATAAGAGATGAATTTACGGCAATCACACCGTACTATCAATCCATTGATCGGGTAAACAGAGTTTTGTCCGCTTTGCCGAATGCCGTAGCTGAAGGTCAAAATGATGAAGCATTACGTGCAAAATTAAGAGGAGAGGCACTTTTTCTTAGAGCTTATACACACTTTGAGTTGTTCCGTTTTTATTGTAAAAACTATGATCCGAACGGTTTAGCAATGCCTTATTCAGAAGTGTCTACTTTAGAAAATCAGGCAAGAATAGACATGGGTGAGTATTTTTCCAAAATTTCACGGGATTTAACGGAGGCAAAAAGCTTACTAGCAAATAGCAACTCCGATGTATTTAGAACAAATGGAATTGCTGTATCAGGACTACAGGCTCGTGTTGCTTTATACACTAGAAATTGGAATGAAGCAGTTACTTTTAGTACGGAATATATCTCGGCTTTACCTTTGGCTACTAAGACTGAATTTGGAGATATCTGGACTGATGCTAATACTACCGAGGTGGCGTGGAAGCTGCATAGAACTACCGCTAACCGTATAGGGAATTATTACAGAGGACTATTCACGCGTCCAGGGGGCGTTCTTACTGCTCCAAATGGTGTGAGCTGGATTCCGACTGATAAGCTATGGAATTCTTTTGATGCAGCTAACGATATTCGTTTCGCCCAGTATTTCATTGACGAACCAGTTTTAGCAGCCGCACAGTTGCCGTCTAAAATCGTTAATAAATATAGAGGTAGTGGTTATGCCACTAATAACGAAAATGTTGCTCATGTGAAAGTGTTTAGGACTGCAGAGATGTATCTAATCCGAGCGGAGGCACGTGCAGAATTAAATGTAATTAACGGTGGGAACAGTGCTCAAGAGGATCTAAATGCTTTGAGAAGTGCGCGTATTAATAATTATGCAAATGTATCGCTGGCTTCGAAAGAAGAGGCAATCTCTGTTATTATTCAAGAGCGTTATAAAGAATTAGCATTTGAAGGCCATCGTTTTTGGGATTTGAAGAGAAGAAATCTTCCAGTTTCGAGAATCGCTAGTGATGCACCTAATCCTGGAGCCGCTACTTTACAAGCTGGCAACTTTAGATTTGTTCTGCCAATTCCACGTACAGAGATTCAGGCAAACCCTCTGATGGTTCAGAATGATGGTTACAATGATTAATTAGAAAGTTTTTTCTAAGTTACAAGGAGGCTATCTTATCAGAGATAGCCTCCTTTTTTGCATTTCAACTTCGGTTCTTTTCTAATATCACCACACAAATTTTAGAACCTAATTTTTCCTTACCTCGCACACAGCGTATTCAAGGGACAAAAATATTAAAGCAATATCGGGGTTTACCATCCATGATTAGAGTGTGCAAAGATCCGAGGTTATTTTTGATAAACTTGGAAAGTGGTGTAATGAAGCATAGATAACCCTAGTATTTATACAGTCAGGTCGGCCAATACAGAATATGTATAAAACAATTGATGAGAGGTAGTTTGACAAAGAGTTCTTTCGAATCCTATTTTGGTCGTACCCGCCAAAGCTGCACTAGTAGATATGTTTTAGGTTGAACTTTACGTCTTGATAAATTTTTCGCTATGCCATGGGGCATTTAAGTTTGTTTTCTTACTAGGTACATCATTAGGTTGAATAATCTCGGTAGAAGACTTTTATCTCTTCCTTTATTAGTGATCTAGAGAATCTTAGTATTTAGGTGATATTATGGAATATAGATCTGGTCAAAATGAGTGAATTGCCTCAGGAAATATGTTGGCTGATCTCTTATCGCATCAATCTTTTGGGCCAACATTTGACAGCCAATCAAACCTTGGAAATTCGAATAGATGCTGAAAGTTCGACCGCGGTAGAAGGCGTGCATTACCGCTTGCCTAACGGACCGAATGCAACCTTGGCTGCTAATTAGAGCTTTGCCAATCTGAATGTCGAAATCCTTAGCTTGTCTAGGACAAAGTACTGGTGCAGCAACCGCTTTAGTGGTTTTCGAAATTGTGGGCAATGAGATTGTAACGCCTAGTGAGAACCGCAAAAAGTATAGGTGTTCAGATTAACTTACGGTAGTAAAATCGAACTAAACCATGACGGGCTGTTATTCCAAAATACAGCCCCTTTTTTTGAAAGTTGAGTCGACCTTATCTTGGGAATGAACTCATAAATCAACTCACCATTTCTTTATTGTAATAATTATATTGTGTTAGTATATTTATTTAGACTTATTTAAATGTAAGTTGTTTAATTTGTGAATAGTTAATTAATTTAGTGATCAATTTAATTTATAATAACATATAAGTCATTAATTATCACATTAATTTTACATGAAAAGAAATCTACTCACATCTTTGGTGATGTTTGCATTGTGTATAGGCAGTATTTATGCACAACAGCGAACGATCCGTGGCCATGTGACATCATCTATTGATCGCCAACCATTAGCCGGCGTAACAGTTACAGTTAATGGGTCGTCTGCGGCAACCAAGACTGATAAATTTGGATATTACATTCTAAGCAATGTGCCAGCTGACGCACAAACTTTAACTTTTTCATTCTTAGGGTTTAATCGTATTAATCTGGAAATCAGTCAAGAATCAGTGATTAATGTCACGTTAAAATCGCAGGAGTCCGAGCTTTCAGAAGTCGTAGTAGTAGGTTATGGTACACTTCGACGCACAGATCTGACAGGATCTGTATCAAAAATTAAAGGAGAAAATTTTCAGGATAAGGCCATACCATCATTGGATAAATTTTTGCAGGGCCAAGCAGCGGGAGTACAAGCGACGACTCCAAGTGGTGTGCTGGGAGCTGGAGCACGTGTCCGTATCCGTGGTACTAACTCTATTTCTAATAGCTCCGATCCCCTCTATGTCGTTGATGGTGTTCCTTACATGTCCAGAAATACAGGTATCTCAACAGAAACAAATCCACTAGTAGATATTAACCCCAATGATATTGCTAGTGTGGAGATTCTAAAAGATGGAGCTTCTACCGCAATTTATGGATCAAGAGCGGCAAATGGTGTTGTGTTGATTACTACCAAACGAGGGCAAACTGGAGTTCCGAAATTGGAATATAACAATTGGTTTGCAGCAGCAAGCCCGTCTAAACGCTTTGATTTGCTAAATGCTAATGAATTTATTGAAGTAAGTAACGAGAAGCTAAGAAATGCAAATTTGGCCGAATCGGCTTTCCCGACACCTATTCCTGGTCAAGAAAATCAATTTTACGACACCGATTGGCAAAATATAGTTTTTCGAACAGGATTTCAGCAAAATCATGCACTATCACTAGGGGGAGGTACCGATAAGACAAATTACTTCGTATCCATGGGATATACCGATATGGAAGGTATCATTAGGCCAAATCATTTAAGACGCTTTTCATTGCGGACTAGAATAGAACAAAAAACCTTTAATGATAAGCTTACAATTGGAGTCAACAACTCCGTGTCACATACGACGAATAATTCTCTAAATACCAGCGGGAACGGTACCTCTAGTTTTATTCAAGGTGTTATATTTGCATTCCCAAATGTCCCTGCTAGGTGGTCAGATGGATCTTATAACCTGAGTGATGATCAATTCACATTAGGACAGGGAGGGAATACACGACCAGTGAGAGGCAACGTTAACCAAGCCTTTGTAATCGATAATAATATTTACCAAAACCAACAGTTAAATCTCACAGGTAATGCCTTTGCGGAATTAAACATTATCGATGGATTGAGTTTTAGAACACAGATCGGGATCAATTATTTATTAGGAGAAGATTATTTGTATTTCGATCCCAGGCACGGCGATGGTAGGTCGGTCAATGGTCGTGTTGCACAATATAGCTTGCCTAGATTTAGATATAATTGGCATAATTTAGTGACATACAATAAGATACTAGGGAATCATAATATTAATGCTGTTATCGGGCAAGAAATGCAAATGACAACCGAACGGTTTTTTGCAGCAGCAGGTACAGGGCTATCGTCTACTTATTTCGGTGAAAATGCTAATGTGATTACAGGTACTCTTAATAATCAAGTCGTGACGGGTAGTGCGAGCCAAAATGCATTTGAATCCTTGTTCGGAAGAGCACATTACATTTATAAAAAACGCTATTTGATCAGCGCTACTTTAAGGAATGATCGATTGTCTGCTTTGCCATTTGGCAATCAGTCGGCTACCCTGCCAGGAGCATCATTGGGATGGAATATCTCCGAAGAAGATTTCTTTAGCTCATCATTTATCAGCGATTTAAAAATTCGCGGTAGCTGGGCAAAGGTAGGGAATACGGAAATTGGAAATTATCCTTTTGCCGGAGTTTTTGCCGGAACTATTTATGGTACCGCCAATGGAATTCGCTATGCCCAGATCGCTAATCCTGATTTACGATTCGAGACCAGCCAAAAGATGGATGTAGGAATAGACGTTAGCTTTTTCAATAATAGACTATCAGTCGTGGCTGATTATTTCAATAATAATATCGATAATCTCATCTTGGCAGCTCCGACACCGCCTTCATTAGGTGTTCCGTCCAATCAAATCAATAGAAATATCGGAGCAATGTATAATAAGGGTTTTGAATTTGCGATTAATTCCACCAACATTGATCAAGCTAACTTTATCTGGAGGACCAATTTTAACATAACATTTCTGAAAAATAGAGTACAAAGATTGGTGGATAACCAACCCATCAACTATCTTTTCCACACTGTGAGAGAAGGAGAAGCTTTCGGTTCCTTCTTTGGGTATGTAAGTCATGGAGTAAACTCCGCAAATGGAAACCCGTTGTTTGAGAAAGCTGATGGTACCATTGTACAGCGTGCATTTGGTAATAATGGGGCTTGGAGTGTATATAATCCCGAAAATGGTGCTGATGAATCGCAAGTTACCGATGGGCTTACACTCGCCGATAAGCGCGTGCTTGGCGGATCTCTCCCAACGTGGTATGGAGGTCTTAACAACACCTTTAGTTATCGAAATTTTGATGCCAATATCTTCTTGACTTTCTCGGGTGGCAATATGGTGTACAACAGAACAAGACAAGAATCACTCAACCAACAAGGATTTGCTGGTGCAGGTAGAGAGTTATTGGATCGCTGGACGACACCAGGCCAGATTACCGATGTACCGACGCTATACTTCAACTCCGATAATTATGCATTACAAGCGGGAAACCTTAACAGCCGATTTTTAGAAAATGGCAACTTCATACGTGCTCAAAATATCTCGGTCGGATACAACTTCACTCCGGAGTTTTTATCGAGTATACGATTTAATAGTCTGAGGATATTTGCACAAGTACAAAATGCATTTGTTATCACCAATTACAAAGGTTTGGATCCAGAACTATCTAATCTTAACGGAGCTAACTTCTTAGCAGATGACGTACAAAGTCGCAATATCCAATATGGTTTAGACTTTAGCGCTAACCCAATTCCTAGAACTTATACGTTTGGATTGAATGTCGGATTTTAAATATAAAAACATGATTCATAAATATATAACAAAACAAAGTAGTGTATTATTGCCTTTGATCATCGCATTCTCGATATTGAGTGGATGTAGCCAATTTATTGAACTTCAACCATTGGATAACCTCTCAGAAGAGGTTGCATTTGACACACCTGGAAATATTGAGTTGGCGATCAATGGAGTATACCGAGCGGCCACTATCGGAGAGTTCGAAGGAGGAGGTGGAAGGGGATTCCCATTTGGGTCAGCATCTATACAGCAAGGTGAAATGAGGGGCGAAGATATGATTAACTTACAACAAAGCTTTACCACTACTTATGAAGGTGCACATAGTACGGTAAGTGTACTAAATAAAAATCATTGGGAACAATTATACAAAATGATTAATGAAGCAAATGTATTCATTGATGGAGTTCGTAGAGCGGTTGAAAATGGAGTAATCGTTGCAGAAGTAGCATTAGCTTATGAAGGTGAAGCTCGGTTTCTCAGAGCACTAGCTCATCACGAGCTTTTGCTTCACTTTTCCAGGCCTTTTGCGGATGATAATGGCAATAAACCGGGCGTTCCATATCGTACAGTTGCTATTACTTCAAATGGTGCTATTGATAATAATGTCACGGTAGGTAGAGGCACCGTTGCGGCAGCTTATGAAAATATACTTGTCGATTTGGATTTTGCAGAAATCAACTTGCCTAATACACGTGCGGTAGTTGGAGTTAGTATTTCGCGTGCTACTAGCGGAGCAGCGATAGCACTGAAAACAAGGATTAAATTGCATCAACAAGACTATTCTGGTGTAATAGCAGAAGCAAATAAGTTAGGCGCTATTGGCACTTCAAATTTTAGTAGTCCTATCGGAGCATATACGCTATCTATATCTCCAGACGAACCTTTTGTGAATAATGGTGGCAATTCGGAGTCTATTTTTTCATTTGCAATGAGTGGATTGGCAAATCCGGGTGTCACTAATTCTCTGTCTTCCACTTTCGGAGCATCTACAGCTAATCCCGATCCTGGAGCAAGTGGAGGGCGTAATCAAGTATCCACAAGCCCTATACTTTGGAATGTTTCCTACTGGCTAGAAGATGATCTCCGCCGAACATTATTGCATTTTAGGCAGGTAAATAGTGACGGTGGATATCGTTTAGTGTACAATAACAAATATCGGAGCTTTCTTATATTTTCGGATTGGGCGCCAATATTACGATATGCAGAGGTACTGTTAAATGCCAGTGAGGCACATGCCAGACTGGGCAACAATGCACAATCTCTTAGCTTACTTAATGCTGTGCGTGATCGCTCTGTGCCCAATGGAGCAAGCTTCGGAACCACGGCTCCAGAAGATCTCATTCAAGCTGTGTTGAATGAGCAGAGAATAGAATTTGCGGGAGAGGGAAGAAGATGGCCGAATATTCATCGATTAGCACTTGATGCTACTTATGGAACAAATGGAATACCTGCAAAGATTGAATTTGCCTCCTTAGATGATCAAAATAGTTTTGATCTGGCGCAGCCTCCTAATATTTCAAGGAATATCGTAGCATTACCCTATAATAGTAATCTGTTTTTGTGGCCAATCCCAGAAAGTGAAGTGCTATCTAATCCAACATTGGCAGCGGAGCAAAATCCAGGCTATTAATATTCCTTAGCAAAGAAGCTTAGAACAAGGACGGCCGTTTTTGTTTTATTAAACTTTAAATTACTCTAGAAAAGTGATTATAAAAGAAATGAATATTTTAAATCAATAAGGTAAAGATAGTTTTTTTGAATTAAAATTAAACGCAGTAATAAGTAGTTTGAAAAGTCTTGATCCAATCCCATGGTTCTAGAAAATGCATATATCTTTTTTATAGATTTTATATGAAAGTGATCTAAGCCAGATAAGTTATTTCGTGTAAAATCATATTTTTAGATATCATTGGTGTTTCTTCTATATTTACTTCTTTATCTCTATTGAAAATCAGAAATGTGATGGATAACTGTTTTAGTTTTCACATATATGTTAAAAAAAAAGTCAATTATAGATATTTTAAGAAAAAAAATATCTATAATTGACTTTTTACTAACTAAACACACACACACACTTATGAAAAAACAATTACTCAGTTTTTTTGTGCTTTGTGCTTTCCTTATTGGGGTAGCGAATGCGCAAAATCAAAGGCTGTCTGGAACAGTCACTTCATCTGTTGATGGTTCTCCATTGGGAGGGGTGTCGATATCAGTACAAGGATTGGCTGTAGCCACTCAATCAGACGGTAGCGGAAATTACAACATCACAGTCTCTCCAGGTGCTACCCTGCAATTTTCCTATGTTGGTTACACGAGCATAAACAGACAAGTTACTGCTGGAGCTCAACGCCTCAATGTCGTACTAGAGCCGTCTGAAGGCTCATTAGAACAAGTAGTGGTTACTGGATACGGTGTACAATCGAAACGCGAGTTTACAGGAGCTTCTGCTCGCGTAAGTGGAGCAGCCATTGCCGACAGACCCGTACAGAGTTTTGCGCAAGGCTTAACAGGACAGGCAACTGGGGTTAACATTGTACAACCAAACGGCTTGCTAAACAACCCGCCAGTTATTCGTGTAAGGGGTTTGAGTTCTATCTCACTGAGCTCGTTTCCATTAATTGTGGTAGATGGAATCCCAATTTCTTCCGGAGATGTTTCTGCAAACTCTGTGCCTAATAATCCTCTTGCCGATATCAATCCTGCCGATATTGAATCTATCGATATCTTAAAAGATGCTGCATCCGCTTCTATTTACGGATCACGTGCAGCTGCAGGTGTATTGGTAGTAACCACCAAACGTGGTAAACAAGGTAAGGCTCGTGTTAGTTATGATGCATGGGTAGGCGTGAACAATGCCGTGCGCTTGCCGAAGATGTTGGACGCGCAGCAATTTATGGATTTTAAAAATGCTGCCATCGATAATGCTTTGGTTAACAATCCTAATTACACGGGCGCACCTAGAAATACATTTTTGCCAAGCTTCGATGAAAATGGAAATTTAGTCGATGTCGATTGGCAAGACGTGGTTTACAGAACTGCAGTTTCGCAAAACCACAACGTGTCAGTTTCAGGGGGAAGTGACAAAACGGTCTATTATTTCTCCGCTGGTATATCCGATCAGGATGGTTTTTTGGAAGCCAATAATTTCAAGAGACGTTCAGGACGTTTCAATATTGACCACCAAGCGACTGACTGGTTAAAATTATTTGGAAACGTAAGCTACAATAATACCGTCAACAATGCCCCAAATAGTGGTTCCATTGCTGGCGGCGCTTTTAATTCTTCGGGTTTAGGACGTATAGCGATGACACAAGCGCCTAACGTGCCTATCTATAACGCGGATGGTAGCTATAATATAGAACAAAATGCGATCGGACGTGGTGCCAATCTTCTTGCTCTACAATATTCGAACCCACAAGTGTTAATTGATTTGGACAGAAATTCTTCGGAAACGAATAGATTGCTGGCTAACCTTGGAACAGAGTTGAAATTGGCAGAAGGTTTAACATTTAAATCAACGTACACTTGGGATTTTCGTCAGACGGAAAACATCCAGTTTTGGAATCCAATCAACGGGGATGGGAGGTCGTTTAATGGTCGGGCGTATAACAACCACGCTCGTGCAGATAACTGGAACTGGATAAATACATTGCAGTATATTACCAGCATTAACGATGTGCACAATTTCAACTTCTTGATTGGTTCCGATGTTCAAAAAACAAGAGTAACCAACTGGGGAGCAGCTCGCGAAAACTTAGCAGACGACTTCTTCGATCAATTCCAAGGTACATTTGTTACCAATGTTGCTGCGGGGAATGCGATTAGTGATCTAGCATTTGAAGCGTATTTGGCAAGTGCAAGTTACAACTACAAAAACAAATACTTTTTAAGTGGAAATTTCCGTCGTGACGGAAATTCAGCGCTGTCTCCAGGGAACCAATGGGGTAATTTTGGAGGAGCATCTGTAGGATGGACCTTATCTGAAGAAGACTTTTTTCAATCAAGTAGTATATCCGAAGTGGTTAACAATTTCCGTCTTCGGGGTAGTTGGGGTCGTACAGGTAATGGTAATCTAACGAGTTTTTATACTGCCTATAACCTTTACTCGCTAGGACTTTACGGTGCCTCTGCCTCATCTTTAGTTTACTCTCAAGCTGGTAACAGAGAACTGAAATGGGAAACAAGTCAACAAACGAATATTGGATTGGATGTAGGATTCATAGACAATCGTTTGAATTTCGAAGCCAACTGGTACCGCAAAAATGTAGATAACATGATTTTGGGAGTTCCTCAAGCACCATCTAAGGGAATTCCGGGCGATGCCAACACCATCTTGTTAAACGTGGGATCCATGTACAACAAAGGTTGGGAGTTTGCGGTCAATGCAGTGCCGGTTAGAACCCAGGATTTTACTTGGTCTACTAACTTAAACTTCTCTACACTTAAGAATGAGGTTACCTCTTTGGTAGATGATAATACGCCAATATTAGGATATACAGGCGATTTGGAATTGTCTAATATTACCCAAGTTGGACACTCTGCTTCTCAAATTTATGGTGTTAGAACGAACGGTGTCAATCCGGAAAATGGTGCCCGTATATTTATTGACAACCAAGGGAGAGAGGTACAATACCAACACTTAAGGGGAGCAAATAGCTACACGTTGGTGGAAAATGGACAAGCAGTTAGTGCAACCAGTGTTACTTCCGCTACCGAATTGTTAGGGAACACCATTCCTACTTGGTTTGGAGGTTTCAATAATACCTTTGCCTACAAATCTTGGGATATGGCGTTGAACTTTACATTCTCCGGAGGTAATTACATCTACAATGGTTCTAGAGCAGGTTTATTAGATCAACGTATTTGGAACAACTCTACCGAGGCGCTTAATGCCTGGACTCCAGAAAATACAAGTACGGATATTCCAAAAGCAGTATACTCAGATAACGTATCGAATGGTTCCGCTTTTTTAATTGATGCAAATGTGGAGAAAGGAGATTTCTTACGTCTACAAACAGCTACATTAGGTTATAGACTTCCGCAATCTGCTTTCGGACGATCAGGCATCTCTTCTGTAAGATTCTATGTGCAGGCAAATAACCTTTTCTTATTGACAGGGTATACTGGTGTAGATCCGGAGATATCGTCTAACGGAAACTCGAATGTATCATCAGGAATTGAAAGAAACTCTATTCCTCAAGGTCGTCAGTTCAGTTTAGGTGTTAACGTTGGCTTTTAATACTTTAGATACAAAAAGATGAAAAATATATTTAATAAAACAAGACATACATTCGTTGCGGCACTTCTTTTTGCTTCAATACCGACGGCAGGCATTATTTCTTCCTGTTCTGACGACTTTCTTAGATATCCTCCTGAATTAAGTATTCCAGAAGAGAATGCTTTTGAGAATCCAGAGCGGGTGGAACGGCAAGTAGTTGGCTTGTACGCATCCGCGAAAGCTGGTCAATTATTTGGTGGTCGCTATTTTATCTATAACGATATTCGTGGTGAAGAATTTATAAACCGAACTTCTAATAATGTTACCGGATATTCCAGCTATCAGTTTACGAACGATCCAAGCGATACCTATATCGCAAACTTTTGGCGTTTCTCGTACTTAACGATCAATAGAGCGAATAAGTTTTTAGCTGATTTTGATGCCAATCCAGGCGTAGTGAGCGCGGAAGTGGAAGCGAGATACCGCAGTGAAGCAAAATTCTTACGTGCTTTATGTTACCACGCGCTAATTCAATTGTTTGCAAAGCCATATACTTTAGATAATGGCGCTTCTACGGGTATTCCTCTTCGCTTGCAACCTGAAACGAGCTCGGCAAATAATAACTTGGCTCCTAGTACTGTTGCAGAGATTTATGCACAAATACTCACGGACTTAAATGATGCAGAATTAGGGTTAGCAGACGATAATGGATCTGCAAACAATAATACAACACGTGCGCATAAGAATTCGGCTATCGCGTTAAAAACACGCGTACTATTGGCAATGGGCAGATATGCCAACGTCATTACCGAAGGGAATAAAATTGTGTCTACTGCTGCACCGTTCACTTCTCCTAACCGGGTTGCACACGCGTTGCAAGCTAATGTAGTGAATGTATTCAGAACCTATAACACAACGGAAAGTGTATTGTCCTTTCCAATGGCGGATACTAACCCTCCGGGAACACAAAACCAATTGGGCTATTATTACAACGTTGGAAACATCGAATATTACCTGAATCAAAGCGCGCCTGGAATTTATGCGAATACCGCTGCGTGGCCAGAAACAGATGCTCGTCGTAGCGGGTTAACATCTCCTTACTCCGCAGCTTGGCATATTGTCACAAAGTGGAGCGGTGCATCACCATTTATTGATTGGGTACCAATTATTCGCTATCCAGAAGTGCTGCTTAACCTAGCGGAGGCTGAAGCTGAAGCAGGTAGTTTGACAAGAGCGACTGCTCTTTTGCAGGCGGTGCGTAGCCGATCCGATGCAAACTATACCTTTTCTGGGTTGAATAGTTCTTCTGCTGCGGTTCAAGCTATTTTATTGGAAAGACGTATTGAGTTGTTGGGTGAAGGATTTAGAATTCCAGATTTACAACGTCGTAACACACCTATAACTTCTGTTGGAGCGGGTAACTCTATACCGGTAACCGATAGTCGCTACGTTTTCCCTATTCCTACTTCGGAAGCGCTTACAAATAACGATATCTAAAGAAGTAAGCGGCCGTAAATGATAAGTGCGGCCGCTTCTTTTTTGATAAAATCATGTTGTTATTTAACAAGGAAAATATTGGGTAACCTAAATCTTTCTAAAATGATAAGGGCCGTTGATGATCAACGGCCCTTATCATTTTAGAAGTTAATAGTGAGAATTACCCTTTCACCATCGCGATGAAGTCATCAAAAAGATAACGAGAATCGTGTGGGCCGGGAGAAGATTCCGGGTGATATTGCACCGAGAATGCCTTCTTACCTTTCACGCGGATTCCTTCGATCGAATTATCATTGAGATTGATGTGTGTTACCTCTACCGCATCCGAGTTTTCAATATCTTCACGGATCACACCAAACCCATGATTTTGAGACGTAATCTCACATTTATCCGCAATAATATTCTTTACCGGGTGGTTGATACCTCTGTGTCCATTGTGCATTTTTTCAGTACGGATATCATTTGCTAAGGCTAAAATCTGATGACCTAAACAGATTCCAAACATCGGCTTATCCGCCGCCAAAATTTCTTTTACCGTATGGATGGCGTAGTCCATCGCTGCAGGATCTCCAGGACCATTAGAGATAAAATAGCCATCCGCTCCCCAAGCTTCCATTTCTTGGAAAGAAGTCTTAGCTGGAAAAACTTTTGCATATACCTGGCGTGCATCAAAATTGCGTAATATATTTTTCTTGATTCCAAGGTCTAGTACTGCGATACGCGTCGAAGCATCTTCATCGCCAAAATAATAGGGCTCTTGGGTAGTTACATGGGAGGATAACTCCAGGCCGGCCATGGAAGGTACTTCAGCAAGTTGTTTTACTAAAGAATCTACGTCTAGGTTTTCAGAAGAGATAATCGCATTCATCGCACCTTTGTCTCGGATGTAACGCACTAGAGAACGTGTGTCGATATCAGAAATGCCGACTAGATTCTCCTCTTCAAAATAGTTTTGGATGGAACCATCCGCCATCTTGCGACTGTAGTTTACATTGTAGTTTTTACATACCAAGCCAGCAATCTGGATTTTTTTAGATTCGGTATCTTCCTCATCTACCCCATAATTACCAATGTGGGCATTTGTCGTTACCATGATTTGCGCATAGTAAGAAGGGTCTGTAAAAATCTCCTGGTATCCAGTGGTACCCGTGTTAAAACAGATTTCGCCAGTTGTAGTGCCGATTTTTCCTGCTGCCTTTCCGTGAAAAGCTGTGCCATCTTCGAGTACTAATACCGCGGGTAATTTGCTGTAGTTGGTCATTGTTGTATAAAATAACGATAGTTAAACACTTAAAAGTAGATCTTCTGCTATCCTTTCTTGGCCTATATACATAAAAAAAGCCCAAATGGGCTGCAAATTAATTTCGTACATGACCAATGAAAATCATTGGTAAAAAGGCGTCAGATAGGTACAGATTTTCTTTCATTTTCTGGGATACAAAGGTATAGATAAAAACAGTAAATGTGAAATATCGGAGCTAATTTTTTTTACTAATACCCTCTTGATCCAAGAGGGTATTAGTAACATATATTTATTCTTTTTCAAAAAATGTGGGCTGATCCAGCTTTACGGCAATGCGATACGCCGCATTGACCAAGCCCACATGACTATAAGCCTGTGGGAAGTTGCCCCATTGGCTACCATCATTTTCGCTTACATCCTCACTAAATAACATTAAGTGATTGCTATACTGCATTAGCTTTTCAAAAATATCTTTCGCCTCATCAATGCGTCCGACGCAGGCTAGCGCCTCCACATACCAGAAAGCACAAACTAGGAAAGTTGACTTTGGCTTGCCGAAATCATCCTTGTGCAGATAGCGATAGAATAAACCATTTTCCGCCTTCAATTCTTTTTCCAAACTTTCCAAGTGCTTGCGCGCCTTTTCGCTGGATGGATCCAGGTAGTTCATCATGATAAGCTGCAAGGTACTTGCATCCAGATTTTCGCTGTCAATCGCGTTGGTATAAACCTGAGCCTCTGGATCAAAACATCCCTCTATGTGTTCGGATGCACGTTTTTTAAGACGTTGTGCTTCTTCCGCGATATCATCCAGACCATACATACGCGCGATCTTTAACGCCGCGGTACTTCCGGCCCATTGGAATAGGTTGGAATAGCAATGGCGTTGTTCAAAATTCCTGAATTCCCAGATTCCGGCATCCAATTCATCAATTGTGGCTCCGATTTTCTTCAAGATAAAGGAAGTCCATTCCCGGACATTGATCTTCAATTCGTGATTATAGCGGCTGTCTGTCAGCAAAGGCAGCAAAGCGATGAGTGCCTGTCCATATACGTCATTTTGGATATGTTCGTGTGCTTGATTGCCAATCCGCACCGGTTGTTCACCAAGATATCCATCTAGATAATCCAATGTGCTTTCGGTCAATTTATGTTGCCCGAAAATGCCATAAAGTGGCTGTAGACGATCCAGATCAGTATGCGTAATATTGGCAATGTACGATGCATATTTCTCCATTTCTTCAAACTGACCGATGTGACTGAGTGCCGTCAGTACGTAGTAGCTATCACGAAGCCAGCAGTAGCGGTAATCCCAATTTCTTCCTGATCCCGGATGTTCTGGCAAGCTGGTGGTGCTTGCAGCGATAATCGCACCTGTATCTTCGTATTGATGTAACTTGAGCACTAGCGCGGAGCGAATGACTTCCTTTTGATAAAAAGTTGGGATGGAGGCTTTCTTAATCCATTTTTGCCAATAATGCTGTGTTCTAGTTTGAAACTCTTCTGCGGTACGTTCTATTGGCGCTTCAAATGCACTTCCATAAGTCAAAATTAAGTACACCGTTTGGTTTAAAAGAAAAGGCACTTCATTTTCGAAGAAATGACTGATTGGCATATTAGTCGCCAAGCGCATGTGCGTATCTGCCGAGTGGTATTGCACATGATTACTGCCACGGTCTTTTTTGAAAGTCTGTTTTCCGTAATCGTATGTTGGTTCACAGTTAACCCTAATTTTTGGATGACCGGATAATGGTTCTACCTTGCGTATGAGCATCAGGGGCTTATAATAGCGCTCGTACTGCTCAAACCTTGGTGCAAAATCGGTAATTCGATAAGATCCATCTTCACTCGTGATCTCCGTACACAATACGTTGGTATTGTCTACATAATATTGTCTGCTTTGCAGGATTTCTCCCGTTGGTCGGATGGAAAATTCTCCACCTTTCTCTGCGTCCAATAACGAGCCGAATATAAAGGAGTCTTCAAAAGATGGCCAACATAACCAATTGACGTTGGTGTCTTTGCCCACATGGGCAATATAGGAGCAGTTACCTATGATACCGCTTTCGTAACGATGTTTTTGCGACATATAAAGCTTATTCTATATATAAGTTATTTGGGTTGATTTTGCTGAATTAGTCCTGCAATAGAATGCAATAATTGTATTGCATCCTGCTGGCTATCTACATAATATTTTGCAGCAGATTTTTTACTGCCCACTTTTACCGAAACGGTCTCTGCAGGCAATTCATGAAACATATCCTCATCAGTGGCATCGTCGCCCATAGCAAAGATAAAATCAGGTTGCAGTTTTTCAACAATGCCGCTGGCTGCCTTACCTTTATTGACCTCGGAGTTCTTCACTTCGATGACCTTATCTCCATACAAAAGTTGCAAGCCATGATGCGGTATAAGGTATCGCAGGCTATCCATCAGCTCTTGCGCCCGCAGCCTGCCCAGTCCCGACTGCACTTTGCGGTAATGCCAAGCCATAGAGTATTCTTTCTCTTCAACAGAAGATCCAGCGGTGCGGTTGGCAATTTTATTCATGATACGCTTTACCGATGGTTTCCAGCGATCCGATAAGTTGGATTTACTCCTCCAGGCTTCACCCGGTAATTTTTTCCACACGCCGTGCTCACCTACTAAGGTGTAACCGCGATTGCCAAACCACTTATCCAGCGTTTGATGCGGTCGACCACTAATAATCACGACGGTATTATTCGGGTCAGATTGTAAGGTGTCCAACAGTTCGTACACTTCGTCCGTAGGTGTAGCTTTATCCGCTTCATTGTGGAAGCCAATTAATGTGCCATCATAATCAAGGAAGAAGATTCTTTTCGTTGTGCTTTGGAATTTGGCCGCAATGGCATCGTTATTTTCTGGCTGGATTTTGCGGGCAAACTCCTTCCGTTGCTGAATTTTGATCTCCTTCATTCGGGCGAAGAAAATCTCCACCCAATGGTGAATGTTAAACTTCTTGACCAAAGCAAAGTTGGCGTTCATCCGGTTGAGTTTTTCTTCTTCCGACATGTGCAGCGCAAAATGTAATGCGTGGCTGATCTGATCCACAGAGTTCGGGTTTACATGCACTGCGTCAATTAATTCTTTTGAGGCACCTGCCAATTCGCTGAGTACCAATACACCCGAAGTTTCTTCTTTGCTAGCAATGTATTCTTTACTCACGAGGTTCATACCGTCGCGGATGGAGGTGATCAAGCATACATCTGCCGCCACATACAAGGAAGATAGTTCTTCGACAGGGTAGGAGTTATAGAAGTAAGCAATCGGCGTCCAGTCGGTAGATCCATACACTGAATTGATATTGCCCACTCTGCGATCGATTTCATCGCGCAGGCGTTTGTACTGCTTCACCTTGTCACGTGATGGCACTACTAGCATATACAATACCACCTGATCACGCAATTCTGGATGATTTTTCAGTAGCTCCTCGAACGCCACAATACGTTGTATGATACCTTTACTGTAGTCTAGCCGATCGATCGACAGAATGATTTTGCGTTGTTTAAAGTAGGATTTGATCTCCAATGCTCTTTCCTTCACCGCCGGTTCCTTCGACAAAGTATTAAACTTGTCGAAATCGATTCCCATGGGATATACCTCCACATAGGCACTGCGTCCGCGGATCTGCAAGTAGTTGTTGCGGATCGGAATGTTCAGTATATGTGTACAGGCATCTAAGAAATGTTGGGTGTCGTTGAAGGTATGGAAAGCGATCAGATCTGCTCCAAGTATACCGAGTAGCAATTCATTCCGCCAGGGAATACTTCTAAACACTTCATCTGGTGGGAATGGGATGTGCTGAAAATACCCAATGGATAACTTCTCGTACTGTCTGCGCAGTACATTGGGAAGTAGCATGAGTTGATAGTCGTGGATCCAAACGGTATCCTCACTATCAATGTATTCCCGAACAATCTGTCCAAATTTTTCATTGACCTGCACGTAGGTATTCCAGTTGTCCGTGTCGTATACCGCATAACTTGGACTATAGTGGCAGATAGGCCACAGCACTTCATTAGAGAAACCTTCGTAATAACCTAATATTTCTTCTTCGGTCAGGAAAACCGGAACGAGGTTGAGCCGGCGTAATTCTTCTGTGATGAAAGCCGTTTCCGCTTCATCTTGTGGGATGATGCCTGGCCAACCAACCCATATATTATTTCCTTCATTGTAGATGGATCCCAGACCGGTTGCTAACCCGCCTTCACTTGGGCTAATTACTAATCCATCTTCTTTTCTTTCAATCTTTACGGGTAGTCGATTCGAGACAATGATTACTTTATTATTGTTTTTCGGATTCATTCTTATTGTTTCGGTAATGACTTCAACTCTGTGGGTTTTTAAACGCATTTATCCGCGCCGAGTCTACATTTTATTCACTGTTCTTAGAACGTAATAATACGGGAAATGTTTGCTTAAAACCTTTTTTTAATTTATTCTTCCTGTCGATTAGTATTATCCATAAATAATATTATATTTGTTGCTCTATGTCGAATAATGCAACATATCAATTATGGTGGTGGCCGGGTGCAAACAGCGTCGGCAGGCATAATTATTGGTGTGTATAATATATAAGATATATGCTATTTAAATGAGGCCCGACGCGAACGTCGGGCCTCATTTGTTTTAAAGAACAAATTTACCACATCAGAAAAATGCGTATTCATGTCCTATACATTTAAAACGAATCATAAGAAGATCTTGGCAGATACAACCACACCGGTAAGTATCTATCTACGCTTGCGCGACGTGTTTCCCAATAGCCTGCTATTGGAAAGTTCGGAGTACCAGAGCCGCGACAATAACATCAGTTATATCTGTTGCCAGCCTATCGCCGGGATTGTATTGAATCGGGAAGGATTGCACATTTCGTATCCGAATCGTCCGAAGCAAAGTAAGCCGGTAGAAGGAATCAACTTAAAGCAAGAAGTGTCGAATTTTCGGGATTCTTTTCATTCGGAAGCCGTGCCTGAGGTCAATCTGATATCCAATGGCCTGTTTGGTTACTTTTCGTTTGACGCGGTAGCGCATTACGAAGATATTAAGCTGACTACGCCGAAAGATCCCAAACGAGACATACCACCCATGCAATACCATGTCTATAAGTACGTAATTGCTATAGATCATTTCCGAAATCAGTTATTCCTTTTTGAGAATTTGCTGGAACATGAAACTTCCGATTTGGATCGACTGGAATACATTATCCAAAATCGAAATTTCCCAGAATACGCCTTTAAAAAACAAGAGAATGAAGGCTCAAATATGAGCGATGAAGAGTTTCGAGAATTGGTACGGAAGATGAAAACGCATATTCAGCGTGGTGATGTATTTCAAATCGTACCTTCCCGTGCATTTTCTGTTGGATTCACAGGAGATGAGTTTAATGTATACCGGGCTTTACGCTCTGTAAACCCATCCCCTTACCTGTTCTATTTCGATTATGGCGACTTTCGAATTTTTGGTTCATCCCCCGAGGCACAGTTGACGATACGTAAAGATGAAGCCACTATTTACCCTATCGCAGGGACATTTAAGCGGACCGGTGACATGGAGCTGGACGAGCAGATCGCCGAACAACTCAAACAAGATCCTAAGGAGTCTGCAGAACATGTAATGCTGGTAGATTTAGCACGAAATGATCTAAGCCGGCATTGTACCAACGTACATGTCAAATCCTACAAAGAAGCACAATACTATTCTCATATTATCCACCTGGTATCCAAAGTAACGGGCAAGCTGCACGCAGGAGTCAATCCATTTGATGTGGTGGGCGATACGTTTCCGGCAGGTACGCTATCTGGTGCGCCAAAACACATGGCGCTGACGCTGATCGATCGTTACGAGGGTTTGCAGCGATCGTTTTATGCTGGCGCAATAGGTTACATGGGCTTCAACGGAGATTTTAACCACGCCATCATGATTCGCTCTTTTTTAAGCAAAGGCAATCTGTTGCATTATCAGGCGGGTGCCGGTATAGTATTGGATTCCGATCCGGAAAGTGAATTACAAGAAGTGAATAACAAAATTGCGGCCTTGCGCCGTGCATTAGATTTAGCGCAAACAATATGATCAGACCATTAGAATATTGCGAGAATACCGATCATCTGAAAGATTCGTTGCAGACGATCGAGCATAGAATAGCCGAGTTGATCGAACTACGGAATGCCTATAGAGCCAAAGCAATTGCTTTGGAAGAGGAAATACCTACAATAGCACTTACATCAGATACCGAATTGCCTCATGCACAATAATAAAATACTAGTCATCGATAATTACGATTCTTTTACCTACAACTTGGTGCACCTCTTGCAGGAGCTTGGTCGGGATTACGACGTAGTACGTAACGACAAATTTGCGTTGGATGATGTAGAACCGTATCATAGCCTGTTGTTATCTCCCGGGCCTGGAATTCCTAGCGAGGCAGGCTTATTGATGGATGTAATTCGTCGCTATGGCAAAAGCAAACAAATTTTGGGTATTTGCTTGGGTCAGCAGGCCATTGCTGAAGTATATGGCGGTTCCTTATTCAATATGAAGAAGCCATTACATGGTGTGGCTACCGATATTCATGTGCTGGATCCAGCGGAGCGCTTGTTTCGGGATTTTCCTGAAAGTTCTCAAATAGGTAGATACCATTCGTGGGCAGTACAGCGCGAAAATTTGCCGGATTGTCTGAGGGTAACGGCGGAGGATAAAGACGGAATTATTATGGCATTATCCCATACCGAGTACGACGTGCGTGGCATGCAATTCCATCCGGAATCTATCTTAACAGACAACGGACGAATGTTAATTGCTAATTGGCTTTCCTAAACCTTGTTGGTTAAGGAGAGACTGTTAATCAAAACACAAATCATGACAATATTAGACACAATTATAGATCGAAAAAAGATAGAAGTGGCGGAAGCTAAATCAAAAGTAACCGCTGCGGAACTAGAAGCGTACCCAATGTTTGGTAGAAGCTGTTATCGCCTGCGCGACTTTATGTTGGACGGCGTGCATACAGGAATTATTGCAGAGTACAAACGTGCTTCGCCTTCCAAAGGGCTGATCAATGGTCAGGCGACCGTACGGGAAGTGGTAAAAGGTTACCAAGATGCAGGTGCTTCTGCTGTTTCTGTATTGACCGATGTCGACTTTTTTCAAGGTAGTTTGGCCGATCTCACGGCTGCACGAGAAGTGCTAAGCATTCCGCTGTTGCGCAAAGAATTTATCATCGATCCGTATCAGATCACAGAAGCGAAAGCATACGGTGCCGATATTATTTTATTGATTGCTGCGTGTTTAGACGTAGAAGCTATTCAATCGCTATCTGCCTATGCACAATCGCTCGGGTTGAGTGTATTGCTTGAAGTGCATAATGCCGAAGAACTGAGCCGTAGTTTGTTTGATAGTATTGATGCTATTGGTGTCAATAACAGAAACCTGAAAGATTTTAGTGTATCGCTGGATCACTCCTATGAATTGGCCACTGAGATTCCTGATCAATACATCAAAGTTTCGGAAAGCGGTATATCTGATCCTGCTACGATTCGGGAACTGAAAAAGGTGGGTTACTCCGGATTTCTGATTGGAGAAAACTTTATGCGTACGGATGATCCGGCAAATTCGATCCGGCTTTTTGTAGAAGAACTGTAGCGATCGCCTGAGAACGTATGCGCTTCATCTTTACCAAGTTATCTTTTTGTTAATCCTTGGAGGGCTATGGATAATTCCTATCTTTGAAAAACTTAGGTAAAGTTTTGTATCTTAGTGTTTTTGATACACTATGTGTGAAAGCATATTTTTAGTTAACCATATACGATAAAAATGAGTTTAATAATCGATGTACATGCGCGCCAAATACTAGATTCGCGCGGAAATCCAACCATTGAAGTTGATGTAACCACGCAAAATGGTTTTGTGGGTCGTGCGGCTGTTCCTTCTGGAGCATCTACAGGTGCCCACGAAGCGGTTGAATTGCGCGATGGCGATAAAGCAAAATATTTAGGAAAAGGGGTATTAAAAGCGGTAGAGAACGTAAATACGAAAATCTCTGAGGCTTTGCAAGGTGTGGATGTATTCGAACAAAATGCCATTGACAAAATCATGATTGATTTGGATGGTAGCGAGAACAAAGGCAACTTGGGTGCTAATGCTATTTTAGGGGTATCTCTAGCGGTGGCCAAAGCTGCTGCACAGGAGAGCCGTCAGCCATTGTACCGCTACATTGGTGGTGTAAATGCAAATACGTTACCTATTCCGATGATGAACATCATCAATGGTGGTTCTCACTCTGATGCGCCTATCGCATTTCAAGAGTTCATGATCATGCCAGTAGGAGCAACTTCTTTCTCAGAAGCATTACGTTGGGGTGCAGAGATTTTCCATACGTTGAAAAAAATCTTACACGATCGAAACTTATCTACTGCAGTAGGTGATGAGGGTGGTTTTGCACCTACATTTGACGGTACAGAAGATGCGATCGAAACCGTGTTGAAGGCGATCGAACAAGCAGGTTACAAAGCAGGTTCAGACGTATTCTTAGCGTTGGATTGTGCATCTACAGAATTCTTTGAAAACGGTAAATACGATTACGCAAAATTCGAAGGCGAAACTGGAGCAGTGCGCACTACTGAAGAGCAAGTAAACTACTTAGCAGAATTGACAGAGAAATATCCAATCATCTCTATTGAAGATGGTATGGGTGAAGATGACTGGGCAGGCTGGAAATTATTGACCGAGAAAATCGGTGATCGTGTACAGTTAGTAGGTGACGATTTGTTCGTAACGAACACAAAACGCCTTCAAGAAGGTATCGATACGCACACCGCGAATTCTATCTTGGTAAAAGTAAACCAAATCGGTTCTTTGACAGAGACAATCAATGCGGTTTCTCTAGCGCAACACAACGGTTATACATCGGTCATGTCTCACCGTTCTGGTGAAACTGAAGACAATACCATTGCTGATTTAGCGGTAGCATTGAACTGTGGTCAGATTAAAACAGGTTCTATCTCTAGATCAGACAGGATTGCAAAATATAACCAATTGCTTCGCATTGAAGAAGAATTGGGTAGCAATGCAAAATACATCGGTAGCAAATTTAAATACGCTACAAAAAAATAATCCAATTCTGGATTATTTTCTAAAAGGCTATCAAAGCACTTAACTGCTTTGATAGCTTTTTTATTTTTTGATCTACTGAACACAAATTAAGATTGCCGCAGCCTCTTGCCTCGGCTTCGCAAAGACGACAACTTCGTCATTACGAGGAGACACGATGACCGCCGAAGGCAGCTCCGAAGGAAACTAATCTTGATTCTATGGGTTGATAAAGTTGATTTTGGTTGATAATGCGATGATGTTATGTTGCCGCAGCTTCGCACCAATCGTCCCTCGGGTTTCAATGACCGAAGTGCGGAATTTATTTTTCATGAACGGCCTCATTTTAACGCGATAATAATATCTTTGTATCTATGGAACGCTTCGTCAATGTGGTTCGAAACAAGTATTTGATTGCCGTTGCGGTGTTTATCGCCTGGATGGCTTTCTTTGACCGTTATGACCTAACCACACAGTACAACTATCAACAGGAAAGAAAGAAACTGGAAGCCGAAAAAGAATATTACACGCGCGAGATTTCCACAATTTCTACCGCGATCAAAGATGTCAAATCCAATCCAGACATCATTCAAAAGATCGCCCGCGAAAAATTCAAAATGAAAAGAACCAATGAAGATGTGTATATTGTTGAGGAATCGACAGTAGATTAATCCTACGCATCTATTGTCATTTTTATAAAACCATCTTATTTATCAATATAGTGCTTTTCCCGATTCTGCTTAGCGGTAGCTACTTACATCATTCTTTTTAATTTTTGCTCCGTACGGAGTATGCAAATAAAGCTTCCTATAAAGAACATAGCCATCGAGATGGGAAGTATCATAGAAGATTTTGAGCTCAAGTCATGATCAGTAAAGTATATCAATAAAACTTGAACGACGATGATTACGGGGGATAAAAGCATCCATTGTTTTGAAAAATACCGTTGTGCAAACCGCCAATTGTCGATGTTGTTTGTTGAACGATTTGTTCTATAACCATAAAAAGAATTGATATTCTTGGGCGGAAAAAAATACAGCACCAGAGGGACTGCTAATATAAATAGGTCGATCAGAATAATGTCTATAAATTCTTTAGGCATGCTCAGCAAGTTCCTGTTCTTGGCTTAGATCCTTTAATATAACAAAAAAAGCACCCAAACAATGTTTGAGCGCTCCATAAACTTTCTATAGACTTGTTGTCTTACGCAAACAACGACCAAGTTTTCCAAGGAATACGTGACAGAAAAAGAATCAAACCGATGATGTAGAAAATGAATACCGTTTGATTTGCTTTCCAATCTTCATTCATTCGCTTCGCTTTAGAATATCCAATGGTAATCGCGACCACACCTAATATCATGACAAGTGGGTGCTCAATGACTTTGAAGCGCATCAAGCTATCTTTCATAACTGCTCCTGAAAACATGCTGTAGTATTGAAGCGTGATGAAATAGATGATTCCTATAAGCATCTGCATGTGTCCGCTGATCAAACCGATCAACGCAATTTTTCGGTTGTATGGGCGATATTTTAAGTAATTAACCAGTGTAATCACAATAGAAATTACCAAAGCGATGAGCAATACTACAGCAAGTGTAGAGTGTAAATGTTTCATTCCAGTTATCATAAAAAATTAGTACTTCAATACATTATCTCCGCACAAATATACTATTTTGATAGTCGTTTGTCGCCTAATTCTTTGAATTCCGACTTAGGCTTGAAATTTGGAAATACCGTATCCATACTGAGTGTATATCCAATATCAAAGAACAGGCGAATATCGGCCAAGATGCCCCCTAAATCCCAATTTTCGTTGTATTCATCCGCGACGGTATGGTAGGTTCCGGCCAAAGCTTCCTTGCGCTTATTCAGCGCTATGGTATCTGTTTCCAGATAATCACCTCCGCTTCCCATAAACAATCCTGGTACGCCCATTTTCACGAAATTGAAATGATCTGAACGGTAAAATCCACCCGAAGATGGACTTCCAGCATCTACGATAACACGGTCAAATTTTGCAGCAGACCGCTCCACATAATCTTCTAATTCCGTCTGGCCACGTCCTACGATAGATACACCTTTTGTTGCGCCGACTGCATTAAACGCATCCATGTTTAAGTTTCCAACGGTCTTTTTTAACGGAAAAATGGGGTGTTCTGTGTAATACTGTGATCCTAACAAGCCCTCTTCTTCGGCTGTTACTGCCATAAATACGATGGTTCGTTCTGGTTTTATTTTCGCAGCTTGGAAGGCTTTCGCGATCTCGAACAGTGCGGATACACCAGCCGCATTATCGATAGCACCGTTAAAAATAGAATCGCCATCCACCGCTTCGCCTACGCCCAAGTGATCCCAGTGTGCTGTGTAAATAATTACTTCATCCGGACGTTTCGTACCTTTCAACTGTGCTACGACATTGTTCGAAGTAGATTTTCGGATTTTGTTTTGTAAATCAACACTCGTTTTTATGCCCATAGCATGTGCTTTGAAGCCCGGCTTCTTAGCTTCCTCCATGATGCTCGCATTGATGTCACTAATGGCAAACAGTTGGTTCGCAACAGGGGTTGTTATCCAACTCTGAAATTGCACATTTTTCACACCCTCCGCTGGAACCAGACTGAGCTGCGGGCCAGACCAACCCGAGCGTACCACGTTCCAACCATAGCTGGCAGCTGCAGTTTCATGGATCAATATTACTCCTGTTGCCCCTTGTCGTGCGGCTTCCTCATATTTGTAATTCCAACGCCCATAGTAGGTCATCGTATCGGCTTTAAACAGGTTTTTATCGTATCGACCGGGGTCAGAAACCATCGCCACCACCGTTTTTCCTTTTACATCCACGCCAGCATAATCGTTCCAGTCAAATTCGGGCGCTACGATACCAAATCCTACAAAGATCAATTCCGAATCTGATACCTGAATTTGGTCATCCATTTGTGGTGTAGAAATCACAAAATCATCCAAGTACGTTGCATTAACCTGTCCTTTCGGCCCACTAAATGTCCACTTGGTATTGGTTGGTCTAGCATCAATTTGTACCATAGGTACCTCCTGAAAATAGGAGTCGCCATTTCCAGGTTCCAGTCCCAACGCTTTAAATTGTTTCTCGATGTACTGTACCGCCAAAGTATCTCCTTTCGTGAATGGTTTTCGACCCAGAAACTCATCAGATGATAGTTCGGCGACATAGGCACGATAGCTTTCTTCGGAAATAGCAGACAAAGCAGTGGAATCTAATGTAGAAGGATCGTATTTTTCGGTCTTTTGATTACACGAAACCAATGCGAACAGTGATAATGCCAGAATAGATAGTGATTTATACATAATTCAAATATAAGGGTTCTTTGGGAAACCCGATTTATATACTCTCTGTACTTTTAACCGGAATTACTTCTGCAATAGGATGAATGAGGTAGTAACGACCAGTAGACAGTTCCACGCACTTAAACCTCTTCCGTAATTTTTCTTTTTTTTGAAAAATGCGCCCATTTTTCAAAGAGAATACACTGTTTGCGGGAACCGACTCCACCGTGATCAATTCACCACTAGCAAGATCATATTTTTTTAAGGTGCGATACAAGTTTAAATCCGTGCAACTCGAAGCCGCTGGATTGTCCATGTACTGCAACAGCGCAGTGGTGACATCATGAGGCAGTACCTGCAGTTTAAAGAAAGGAGCCATCAAGTCTTTGAAGTTGTTTTTCCACTCGCGGCCATGGGGTTTTACCCGATCTTTGTGCTGCGTCCAGGTTTTTAAATGGGCAAATTCATGCACTGTGGTGATCAAGAAAGCGTAAGGATTCAAATCGTGGTTTACGGAGATTTGATGCGTTTTTCCTTGAAACGGCGCACGATAATCTCCTAGCTTTGTGCTACGGGATTTGGCGACCCGAAAACGACATCCGGTATCCAAAATCCATTGTGAAACAATCGGCGCCGCCGCTTCGGGCATATATCGAGATAGTGACTTGCTAAAATCAGGCATTATACAAAAATACGGATTTCCGATACAATACGTAGTGGGGTATCAACGTATGTAATAAATCCTTTTTATCTTTGGTAACATCATCATAACGGACAACGCATGCTACGAAAGCTCCTGATTAGAAATTACGCCTTGATAGATTCTTTGGATATCGAGTTTGATGACAAACTAAACATCATTACTGGAGAAACTGGTGCTGGTAAGTCCATCATTATGGGAGCATTGGGATTGATTTTGGGCAATAGGGTAGAAGGGAAGTACGTATTCAACGAAGGTAGTAAATGTATCATAGAAGGATATTTTGACATTCGCAGCTATGCACTAAAAGATCTATTTGAGGAGCAGGATCTTGATTACGAAGGAGAAACTATCATTCGGAGAGAAATTAGCGCGGAAGGAAAATCCCGCGCATTTGTCAACGATACCCCCGTGACACTTCAAGTGTTGAAATCGCTCAGTGAGCGATTAATCGATATTCACTCGCAGCAAGCGACCACACAGATTAATACCGAAGATTTTCAATTTCTGGTGGTGGATAGTGTTGCTGACAATGCAGTGCCATTGGGTCAATATAAAGCGCAGTTGAAGGCATATAAAACTGCCGTGTCAGCATTGCGGCAGTTGGAAGAGCAGATGGCAAAATCCAATGCCGAACTGGATTATAACCAATTTGTGGTAAATGAACTGGATACAGCACAGTTGGCCGAGGGCGAAGTACAGGAGTTGGAGGCAGAGCAATTACAATTAGAGCATGCTGAAGACATTAAGAGAGGATTGCTCGCATCAATTCATTTGCTGGAAGAATCCGAGCAAAGTGTATTGCAGGGCCTGAGAGATGCGCAACATGAAATGCAACGGGTTACGACATTTTTGCCCGATGGCGAAGAGTTGCTCGCCCGATTAAATAGCAGTCTGATCGAGATGAAAGATGTTGTTGCAGAATTGGTGCAGCAGGAGCAGACCATCACGGTAGACGAAGAACGGCTGCAATTCGTGACGGAACGCTTATCTACGCTCTACGGCTTGGTACAAAAATACCGCGTTGCTGATGTTACGGAATTAATTGCACTGGGAGTTACGCTACAAGAAAAGATAAAATCGCTAAACGATCAGGAAGAGGAAGTCACTCACTTGACCGCGGAAGTGGCGCAATCCGAACAAAGCACGCGCGAAGCAGGCTTCGTATTATCCGACAAACGGAAAGCGGTGCTGGATCAGATCAAACAAGAAATAGAACAAACCCTGCGGAAGGTAGGAATGCCGAATGCTGTATTACAGATTGATTTGACATCTGGCGAACAGTTCCATGCGCAAGGAATGGACAAAATAGCCTTTTTATTTTCTGCTAATAAAGGACAAACGCCTCAACCTATTCACAAGGTCGCTTCTGGCGGTGAGCTTTCGAGAGTTATGCTGGCGGTAAAGTCGTTAGTAGCACGATCTTCCGCTCTACCAACGATTATCTTTGATGAGATTGATACTGGTATCTCTGGAGAAGTAGCTTTGCAGGTCGGCGACGTGATGCATGCTTTAGCTTCACATATGCAAGTGATTGCGATTACACATCTTCCACAGATTGCTTCCAAAGGCAAAAGACATTTCAAAGTCTACAAGGAAGATCGTGACGAGCGCACGCACTCGAGAATCGAGGCCTTAGCAACCGAGGAGCGCATCTTAGAAATCGCCAAGATGCTGAGTGGCGCTCAGCCTGGAGATGCTGCGCTGCAACATGCCAAAGAATTAATTGCCGGATAACTCAACGCTTCAACACAACAAAAACAACGATAAATGACGTATACAAAAAACATGTTGGGTGCTTTTTTGGTGATGAGCATCACCATAGGGCATGCACAAAATCTAAAAGATGTGCCACAAAGAATCAAACGTACGAAGAACACCGAGTTGGTCAATATTTCCTCCGATCGCCAGGCATTAACGGCAGAAAATCTGTGGAAGCTAGGTCGTGTATCTGGTGAACAACTTACACCAGATGGCAAACAGGTGATCTACGGTGTAGCACAGTACAATTTTGAAACAAATAGTGCAGAGCGCAATCTTTTTGCCGTGCCTGTGCTGGGCGGCAGTCCTACGCAACTTACTACTGAGCATGGCTCAGAAACCGTATTGGACATCACCCAGAAAGGGGAGATCATCTACCTGTTTAAGGGCGATCTATGGAAAATGCTTGCCGACGGTCGCCAAAAGGTCAAAATCACAGAAACCGACGGCAAGCTATCCGATGTGCGGCTTTCTCCCGATAAAAAACATATTCTATACAGCAAATCGGTTCTGGTAAATGCTTTTCACAGTCCAGATAAACACAAAGACTTGCCTAAAAGCGATGTGTATGTATATGATGATCTGGATTATCGGCATTGGGATACGTTCAACGATGGCCGATACACGCATCCGTTTGTAGCCAGCTATTCAGACGGTAAGCTCGGAGAACCGATAGACCTGTTGGAAGGTAAACCGTATTACAGTCCGCAGGCGCCATTCGGCGGAGCGGAAGATTTTGCCTGGTCTCCAGACAGCAAAGCCGTTTTGTATGTCACTAAGAAAAAATCAGGCAAAGAGTATGCGCTAAGTACGAATACCGATATCTATCGGTATGAACTGGCCACTGCACAGACTAGCAATTTGACGGAAGGACTGAATGGTTACGATACCAGCCCGACATTTAGCCCAGCTGGGAACAGATTGGCTTGGCTAAGCATGAAAACCGACGGATACGAAGCGGATAAAAATGATATTATTTTACAGGATCAAGACGCTAGGAACCAATTGAACCTTACCGCTCATTGGGACGAGACAGTCAACTCCTTCGTCTGGAGTAAGGATGGTAAGAAGATTTATTTTACCGCTCCGGTCAAAGGCACAGTACAACTATTTGAGGTGACCGTACCTACTAGCTTGGCAACAAAAGCAACTGCAAAGATTACGCAGATCAGTGAAGGAGAGTTCGACGTAACAGGCATTGTTGGCGAATATGATGGAGGTTTAGTAGTCACATCCACGCGCCTTACCCGCGCTACCGAGATTTATCGTTATGACTTTAAAACTCGTCAGCTTAGCCCAATCACTAAAGTGAATGACGCCGCCTACGCGCAGATTGCTGAAACACCTGTAAAGGGTCGTTTTACCAAAGCGACTGATGGGGAAGATCTCTTCTCCTGGGTAGTTTATCCGCCTAATTTTGATCCTACCAAGAAATATCCGACCTTACTGTATTGCCAAGGTGGGCCGCAATCAGCTGTTACACAGTCCTATTCTCTGCGTTGGAATTTGCAATTGATCGCTTCTCAAGGTTATATCGTAATTGCACCAAATCGCCGTGGAATGCCGGGCTGGGGTACAAAATGGAATGAGGATATCTCTGGTGATTGGGGTGGTCAGCCTATTCGCGATTATCTATCTGCCATTGATGATTTATCCAAAGAATCTTATGTAGATACTGCCCGTTTGGGTGCCGTAGGTGCGAGCTATGGTGGATATTCTGTATTCATGCTGGCGGGTGTACACGAAGGGCGATTCAAGTCATTTATTTCGCATTGCGGTTTATTCAACATGACGTCTTGGTATGGTACCACCGAAGAGTTATTCTTTGCTAATAAAGATTTAGGTGGCCCATACTGGGATCCAGCAAATGAGCAGACCTACACCGAGTTTAATCCCATCAAACACATCGACAAGTGGGATGCTCCGATTATGGTGATTCAGGGAGGTAAAGATTTCAGGGTGCCTGTGGGGCAAGGTCTGGAAGCATTTCAGGCAGCACAACTAAAAGGTATCAAAAGCCGTTTGGTGTATTTGCCAGGAGAAAATCACTGGGTAGTTTCCGGTCACAACGCACAAGTATGGCAACGGGAATTCTTCCGATGGTTAGAAGAAACCTTGTAAAGTATTCAACGGTGTAAAAAGAATAAGCCAGCGCATTGCGCTGGCTTATTCTTTTTATAGGATATTCAAACGGATTTCTACTTCGTGTCTTTCTTTCCAAACAGACTTAAGCGAAGATAGCGTCCCGGGTTTTCCTTCAAATCTTTTACCAAATTATCCAGATTAAGTGAAGCATTATTCAGGTTGTTGTACAACTTGTCATCATTGATAAGCAAGCTCAACGAGCCATCACCATTTTGAATCTTCTGTGTGATCACATGTACTTCCTGCATGGCTTTATTAGCATTATCTACCGTTTCCTTAATCTGTACCTGAGCCAAGTTATTTGACATGGTATCCAAATTAGTTAGGATAGAATTGATTTGTCCGTCGTAATTTTTGAAATTGCTCGTGATGGATTCTAAATTCATCATGATTTTTGTCAGTCGCACACGTTCGGAACCTACTAGTCCTTCTACATCATTGGTGATTTTCTCCACATTACCCAAAGACACGGATATACTTCTAAGACTCTGTTTGAAGTCGCGCTGAAATTCATCATCCAATGTGGTATTCACAGCAGATAAAACAGAGTCTAGCTTTACGACAAGATTCTCTACTTTATGTTGTAAAGGCTCTACTTTCTCCATCAAATTAGCCTGAATATCCGAAAGCAACGGGTCTCCGTCTCTAGCCATCGTAGTGCTGTTACCTAACTCAAATACGATCGCCTTGCTTCCGAGAAGATCGGCACTTACAATACGAGCTACAGTATTAGAGGGTATAGCGTAGTCATTTTTTATTTTAAACTCTGCACGGATTTTGCCATTGTCCTGCATCTTCAGGCTGGATACACGCCCGATCTGATAGCCATTCACCATCACAGGTTTTGATGCTGATAATCCATCTACATTATTATACTCCGTATAATAGGTGTTTTCAGAAGTAAATACATCATTGCCCTTTAAAAAACTATAGCCAATAAATAGCAATGCAATCGCGATGGCAGTAAGTGCTCCGACTTTAGTTTCGTTAGAAATTTTCAAAATATGTAGACTTTAAATGATAACGTAAGATTGATGCTTTTGTATGTTAACATTCTAATATAAGAAAAGTTTAGCGTTCCATATTTTTTCTGTACGTATTTATCGCATTGAATAGGTTGTCTACTATTTCTTGCTGTCCTTGTGCAGACATCATATATCTTTCTTCTTCTGTATTACTGATAAAGCCAACTTCCGTGAGTATCGCTGGCATTCCTGCTGTTTTCAGCACTGCCAGAGGAAGTTCTTTGACGCCACGATTCACTCTACCCGAGCGGGCGTATTCTGCTTGGACATAACTTGCCAATTTGATGCTTTGGTCTCTATACATTTTTTTTAGATACTTAAAAACGATGTATGTGGAAGGGTCATTTGGATCAAATCCGTCATAATTCTCTTCGTAATTGTCTTCTAATAAAATAGACGCATTTTCGCGCATAGCGACATCTTGATTGTCGATGCTGTTGAAACCTAAGACAAATGTTTCAGTACCTTTCGCTGATCTACTTGATTGGCGACCAATAGAATTCAAATGAATGGATATAAACAAATCGGCATGATGTTTATTAGCCAAAGCAGGGCGTTCGTATAATTTTGGATAACTATCGTTATCCCTTGTGTAAATTACCTTTACGCCATCCATTTCGCGTTCAATCTTTTTACCTAGTTTAAGCGTTATTTGCAAGGCGATGTCTTTCTCCCGAGATTGTGCTCCGACAGCTCCGGGATCTTGACCGCCATGACCTGCATCCAATACAATGGCTTTGATTTTTTGAGGTGGCTTATCTGTTATTGGTTTTCGAAAACTTCCCAAAAGAATGGCGGATAGACCAGCTAATAATATTAAAAATAATGACTTTTGAATTTTTTGAGGCGTGGTGGTCAAGTTCCGTCGGATCATCAAAATACTATAACTTATTAAATAATTGTTATCTAAATACTGCGAATTCGCGTGTCACCTACATCAATTAGCGTTCCACACTTGTCTTAAACCGCTTAATTGCAGTAGTTAAGTTACTTACTATTTCTGTTTGTCCGGCTGGAGAAAGCATAAAATTCTCTTCATCAGGACTGCTAATAAAGCCAATTTCTGTAAGCACAGCAGGCATGCCTGCTGTAGCGAGCACTGCTAATGAAAGCTCCTGAACGCCACGATTACCGCGGCCGGATTGTACGTATTCCTCTTGCATCATCGTGGCCACCTTAATACTCTGATCGCGATATTTTCGCTTCATTAGTGAAAATACAATATAGCTAGAAGGATCGTTGGGATCGAATCCATTATAATTCTCTTTGTAATTGTCTTCGAGTAAAATATCGGCATTCTCGCGAATAGCAACATCCTGTTGCCCTAAGCGATTGTAGCCGCACACAAATGTCTCCGTGCCTCTCACGTTAGGTCGTCGGGTAACTTGTGTAGTATATCGTCCGTTGCGTCCTTTAACGCGGCGCTCAGAGTCCGCAGAATTACAATGTACGGATAGAAAAAGATCAGCATGATTATTATTTGCTAATGCCGTTCGTTCATAAAATGGCACATCTACATCAGACTCGCGAGTAAGTAATACTTTTACACCAGGCATTTCCTTTTCGATGGATTCTTTTAGCTTTTTGGACACCTGTAGCACCACATCTTTTTCTGCAGAAATACGTCCTCGTGCTCCCGGTTTGTCCCCACCATGTCCTGGGTCAATAACAATTAGTGAAAAAGGCTTATTCACTTCATTATCCGCAGCATAATTATCGTCATTTTCGGAAGGATTCGCATTTGCGTAAAAGAGTCCTGCACATAAGATGCAGGATAGGAAAATTAATCCGGTCGAAGATTTAACATTTTTTAGCAAACTCATCTGTCTTATAGTTTAGCAATATGCCCGTTTAACCTTAAAAACCGCAATAAAATGGGAGTCGTTAAGAATGTTAAAAACATCCATAGTATCGGTTTTTTGACTATTTTTGCCCACGAACATATCAACTTTTATACAAAAATAACATTCATAATCTATTTTGAGAGCGTCTACTCCTCTTTTCGGTATGCTTATCCTTTTGTTTGTGAATGTCCTTTTGGCAGGTGCGCAGAATTTAAGGCCCGCGCAAGACACCATTCCACTACGAGATTCTTCCTTAGTAGATACCCTTCAAACAGATACAATACAGAACGATTATAAAGAGGTGACAGGGCAGGACACCGTGGTGATGAAAAGTTCGGAGAGCGATTTGGAAACGGTGGTGACCATTGTTGCGAACGATTCTTCTGTGAATGAGGTAAGTCTAAATATCTTACACCTCTATGGTGGGGCTAAGGTGAAATACCAGGATTTTGAGTTAGCTGCAGATTATATTCGGCTGGACAGAAATACAAATGTTTTATTTGCTTCTGGAATTACCGATCACAATGGTAAATATGCCGGAAGACCCGTTGTTATTATGCCAGGTGAGGGTCCCATCGCAGTGGATTCCCTGATTTATAATTACAAGACCCAAATTCCAAAAACTTACGGCGTTATGACGGAGGTAGATGGTGCATTTATACAGGCCAAAGTAGTACGTCGTAATATTTATGAAGAGATGTCTTTGTTCGATGGTTTGTACAGTACCTGTGATCTGCCCGAACCACATACACATTTTGGGATCAAGATATCTAAAGGCCTGGTCGTAAAAAACCAGATTATTGCCGGCCCATCTTACCTTGTAGTACAAAATATACCCTTGAAATTTGTGGCCATTCCCTTTGGTTTCTTTCCCAAGCAAGACAAACCCGCTTCGGGTATGCTTTTCCCATCTTTTGGCGAAGACGCTACGCGAGGATTCGCCATGCGCGACTTGGGTTGGTATTTAACATTTAATGACTATTGGGATACCGAGTTTCGAACAAATATTTATTCCAGAGGTGCTTTTGAAGCGTCCATGCGCACGCAATATGTCGTAAATTATAAATTTAACGGTGGGTTCAACCTACGGTACGGTTCTACGCCAACAGGTATAGAAGGTACAGATAGCTACAATCGGGCACAGGATTTCAACGTAACCTGGAATCATACACAACGCCAAGAGGCGAATCCCGGAACTTCATTTTCTGCATCGGTAAATTTTGGTACGAGTTCGTACTTCCGGAATACCGCAGCAAATGGTACAAATGATTTTCGTCAATTGACGCAGAATAATATGTCTTCCAACGTGAGTTATGGCCGCGTCTTTGCCGATGGGAAAGTCAATTTTACTTCGACCTTAGGTCACCGTCAAAATATAGCGACTGGAGAGATCGATTTAGAGTTGCCTACTTTTAGCCTAAACGTTTCTACGTTTAATCCTTTCAAATTTGGCGATGGTGTCGGTCAGCAAAAATGGTATGAGCGTATCACGGTAGGGTATAGCGTACAGGGTACAAACAAACTTACTACAGTAGATTCTTTATTGTTTCGGAAAGAAACATTAAGCAATTTTACCAATGGTATTCAGCACACTATTCCGATAGCACTCTCCCTGCAGGTGATGAAGCATTTCCAGTTTAACACCGCTGTTAATTACACAGAACGATGGTATTTGCAAAGTATTCGAAACTTCCGAGAGAATGATCCAATTGGATATCGGGATGTAAGGGATACAGTGCAGGGCTTTCGTCGTGCTTACGATTACTCTATGTCTACTGGTCTTTCTACGAAAGTTTATGGTCAGTACCCAAAGATTGGTAAGATAGAAGCGATACGTCATGTAGTAACACCATCGATCAACCTAAATTACCGGCCTGATTTTAGTGATCCGAGCTACGGCTACTATCGGGACTATATTAATCCTCAGGGACAGCTTACACAGTACTCTATTTTTGAAGGTGCTATCTTCGGTGGTCCAGCCCCCGGACGTTCGATGGGGATAGGCTTTTCGGTAGATAATAATATCGAAGCAAAAATCCGGTCAGATAAGGACACCACAGGATCCGGTATTAAGAAGATTCCAATCCTTCAAGGACTTACTTTTAGTGGTAACTATAACGTCGCTGCCGATTCCTTGAAGCTCTCTCAAATTAGTTTTTCGGGTCGTACCACATTATTCAACGAAAAGATTAATCTCAATTTCAATGGGTCTTTTGATCCCTATACGTACGACAGGGTGACAGGGGCACGCATAAATAGGTTTGCGTTACGTGAGGGAAGTTTAGCACGTCTTACTAATTTCGGTTTATCTTTCGATTACAGCTTCAACCCAGATGCCTCTCAAAGTCGAAATGACAATATTGATTCACTGCGTAATAATATGCCTGGCATGACCCAACAGCAAGCTGATGCTTTGGCGCGGGTGAGTCGGGATCCCAATGCTTTTGTAGATTTTAATATTCCTTGGAATTTATCTGGCTCATTTAGTTTTAACTATAATAGCGTCTTTAATACCCAAGAGTTACGGATGGGTAGCAATATTACAAGTACTGTACAATTGCACGGTGATTTCAACGTTACCCCTAAGTGGAAGGTACAATTCAACGGTGGATACGATTTTGGGCAGATGCAGGTCGTTATACCCCAGTTTAGCGTATACCGTGATCTACACTGTTGGGAGATGTCGTTCTCCTGGGTTCCTATAGGCCAGTTTCAGAGTTATAATGTAACCATACGGGCAAAGGCCGCCATACTGCAAGATCTGAAGTTGATGAAACGACAAAGTCATTACATTTTTTAGCATTTAATCCCCTTCCTATGGCAACTAAGATAGAAATCATTACGATAGGTGACGAGATTCTCCAAGGCCAGATCATTGATTCGAATTCTGCGTGGATAGCACAACAATTATTACTTTTAAATTTGGGTGTTGTGCAGATTACCACGATCGCCGATCGCGAAGAAGCCATAGTGGAAGCATTCGACCAAGCAAAGCAACGAGCTGATGTTATTTTAGTAACAGGGGGTTTAGGTCCTACCAAAGATGATATTACCAAACATACTGCGGCGGAGTATTTTGGTACCCAACTGGTACGCGATGAACAAGTCTTAGCACATGTTAAGGCAATATTCGAACAGCGCAAACGAGAAATGCTCGCCATCAATGAGATGCAAGCAGATGTATTCGAAGGTGGTGACGTATTATTCAATGAGCTGGGTACTGCGCCCGGTTTATGGTACGATTATGAAGGGAAATCATTTGCCTTCATGCCGGGCGTACCGTTTGAAATGAAACACATCATGTCCGTACAAGTATTGCCCAGGCTAGCGCGCATTGCAAACCAAGGTCATATCGTCAATATGTATATTCTGACTGCCGGTTTAGGAGAGTCTTACGTAGCAGAATCAATCAAGGATATTGAATCCGACTTACCCAAACACATTCGATTGGCCTACCTGCCTAAGTTGGGGATTGTGCGGCTTCGCCTTACTGGCACGAGTATGGATGCCAATGCATTACGTGCCGAAATGGAAGTATTCGCGACCAGAATTAAAGAACGTGTCAACGATCATTTTGTATCTTTTGGCGATATGGATTTAGAAGGAGCCATACTTCCGCTTATGAACTCCAACGGATATACCTTAGCCACAGCAGAAAGCTGCACGGGCGGTATGATTGCTAGTCGTATTACTGCCATACCAGGAGCGGGCGATGTATTCAAGGGATCAGTAGTGTCTTATACCAACGAAATAAAAAATAAACTACTAGGTGTCAGCGAGCAGGATTTAGAAGAATTCGGCGCAGTAAGTGAGCAGGTCGTTAGTGCTATGGCTACCGGGGCGATAAAGATATTTGATGTAGATTTTGCACTGGCAACGAGCGGCTTTGCCGGCCCGGATGGCGGCAGTGAGGATACGCCGGTAGGTACCATATGGATTGCATTGGCTACTAAAACCAAAGTATATACGCAGCAGTTTCATTTCCATAATGATCGTAACATCAATATTGAGCGGGCAACTACACACAGCTTTCTATTATTGTGGCACCAGCTGCGCGCTGCGCTCAGCATAGAATAATATTTTGTTTTTTGTTGGAAGTAAAATATTATATTTTGAGTTATTCTTCTTTTAGCCGATATTGACTATATTCGTAGATCACTTCAAAAAAGTACACAATGGCACTACATAAACTTACTCTTCCAAAAATGGGTGAAAGTGTTACGGAAGCAACCGTGACCAACTGGTTAAAGGAAATTGGAGATTCTATTCAGGAAGACGAGTCTGTATTGGAAGTGGCTACAGACAAAGTAGATTCAGATGTCCCTTCGCCAGTACAGGGCGTGCTCAAAGAACGCCTATTCCAGGAAGGTGATGTGGTACAGGTAGGAGACGTCATTGGCCTAATCGAAAGCAGTGGTCAAGGTGATGAGCAAGAACAAAATTCCGAGTCACACTCCACAAATCATGAAGATGATATCCCGGTTGAAGTAAAGGATGTACCCGGTTTGACAGATTTAGAGACGGTCGAAGAATCTTCTACAGCGCCTTCGAATTCTGAGCCAAAACCACAAGCGGATAGCTCAGATCGTTTTTACTCGCCATTAGTGCGGAGTATTGCACAAGAGGAAGGAATTTCTTTCGAAGAGCTTGATCAGTTAAGCGGAAGTGGAGCCGAAGGTCGGGTAACCAAAGACGATGTGCTTAAGTATATTGCACAAAAGCAGGACAATCCAGCTATACAATCTGTAACAGACGAGGATTCAAATAACACCTCCGCTGATAGTGAAAAGAGTAACCTACAGAACCAATCCGAAAAGAGATCTCCAGTAGCAGAACTTCCCAAAGCGGCAGCTAAACCAGTGACGGTAGCGAAGGGCGAAGGAGATGAGATTATTGAGATGGATCGCATGCGTCGACTGATTGCAGATCACATGGTAAGTAGTGTACATACTTCACCTCATGTATTCTCCGCGGTAGAAGCAGATGTTACTAACTTGGTGAATTGGAGAAATCGGATTAAAGAAGGATTTAAAAAGAGGGAAGGGGAAAATATAACATTCACCCCGTTAATTATAGAAGCTATTTCGAAAGCATTGAAAGATTTTCCAATGATCAATGTTTCAGCAGATGGCTACCAAATTATCCGTCGCAAACATATTAATATCGGAATGGCTACGGCCTTGCCGAATGGAAATCTTATCGTTCCTGTGATCAAGAATGCAGATCAATTGAGTTTGGTAGGGATCAGTCACGCGGTGAATGATCTAGCACAACGCGCTCGGAACAACAAATTAAAGCCCGATGATACGCAGGGTGGTACTTTCACCTTTACCAATATTGGTGCTTTTGGAAATATTTTTGGCATGCCAATTATCAACCAGCCGCAGGCTGCAATTCTGGCTGTTGGAACGATCAAGAAGAAGCCGGCAGTAATCGAAACGGCAGATGGAGATTTGATCGGCATTCGCCACTTTATGTACATCACCATGTCGTACGATCACCGCGTGATTGATGGCGCCTTAGGCGGCACATTTATCAAGCGTGTAGCAGATTACCTGGAAAACTGGGATCTGGATCGTACGGTATAGCACCCCACATTTAATTGATTGTGTTAAGCACCGTGCGTTTGCAAGCGTACGGTGCTTTGCATTTTCTGGCGAATAATCGTTTTGTATCTCCAGTATAATAGTGCCGTGGATGTCAGTAAGCCAAGCGTCAACCCGTACCACACTCCTTGGATGCCCCAGCCAAATACTAGACCCATTACGTAGGCGCTAGGCACGCCAACAATCCAGTAGGCTATAAATGTGATGGCAGTCGGTACGTTCACATCTCCCATCCCACGTAATACGCCCAGCCCTACCACTTGCGTGCCATCAAACAATTGGAACATACCGGCAATAATCAATAAACTCGCTGCAATGGCGATGACTTCCGAATCCTGCGTAATTACAATCGGTAAATATTGATTGAACAACGCGAATATCAATGCCCAGAATATCATAAAGACCAACACCAAGCGGTAAGATACCGTCGCAAACTTTTGCAAACGCTGGAAATTGGCGGTGCCAAAGCTATTTCCGGTCTTTATGGTAGCGGCAGAAGCAAGTCCGCTCGCCATCATATACGTCATGGCCGCTAAGGTAATCGCCACCTGATGAGCCGCCTGTTCCAATGCGCCAATTTTTCCGGCAATCAATGCAGCAGTAGCAAAAGCACCAATTTCAAAAACATATTGCATGGCCACCGGCGCCCCGATTTTAAAAATACTTTTGATGCGTGTGCGGTCTATAAAACGAATGGAAAAATCCAGCAGATAACGTTTGAAGTTCTTCGATTTTAATACATAGGCAGCCATCACAATCATCATTAGGATACGGTCTACCAAGGTAGCGATACCCACACCGCGAATGCCCATCTCTGGAAAGCCAAACATGCCGCGCACGAGTACCAGTGCGATGATGATATTCAAAACATTACCCCAAATGGTGATATTCATCGCCTGTTTTGTAAACCCTAAACCTTCGGTAAACTGCTTAAACGCATTAAAAATCATCAACGGCAGAATAGATAGCCCTAAGATGAAAAGGTAAGGTTTGGCGGTTTCTACCACCAAAGGATCCTGATCCGTGTGTTGCATCGCATACATCGATCCCCAATACACAGCGCAGAAAAGCAGTATGCCGGTTAGCACATTCAGCCAGATACTATTAGAAAGCAATTTAGCACATTCCTTATAGTCCGATTTTCCATTGTACTGTGCAATTAGCGGCGTGATGCCATAAGCAATGCCCAAGCCAATCACCAACACTACCATGAAGACGGCATGTACCAATGATACCGCTGCTAATGGTATACGACCAGCAAATTGGCCTACAATGATGGTGTCGGCAGTATGTACCATCGTATGCCCTAACTGGGATACGACAATGGGCGCAGCGAGCGCTATCGTGCTAATGTAGAAAGCTTTATCTTTCCGTATGGAAGCGAACATGTAAAAATAATTATGGCCAAAGGTAAATAGAACCCGGTAAAATCCCTCTATTAACTTTTGAACAAAAGCCCTACAAGATCTTTACAAGGATTAGTCTGTTAAATTCTGAACTTTTACGTACATTAGCATCTTTAATAAACTGGTATCAAAGACATGACTTTAGCGTTTTTAAACATCGGGACACAAGAAATGATGTTGATCATCATTGTCATCCTTTTTTTGTTTGGAGGAAAGAAATTGCCAGAATTGGCGCGTGGTTTGGGAAGAGGGATTCGCGAATTCAAAGATGCTTCTGAAGGTATCAAGCGTGAATTGTCGGATCAGATTAATAATTTTGAGAAAGATCTGGATGTTGAGGTCGAAGAGCCTAAGAAACTTCCAGCGTCGACTACTACAGCAACAGCATCTTCCATGTCTGAGCAAATGCGTGCCCATGCTGAGCCTAAGCAAGAATCTACTTTGCCAAAATTCGCTCCGCCTGCCGGAACGCACCAACACAATCCTAGTACGAAGATAGCAGATGTGCCTTTGGCGACTCCGACTACCGATGAACCATCAGAGTCTAAGGAAGCGTAAACAGCGGTATATCTTCTTTTCCAAAACCCATCCTATATCATCCGATTTTTTGGCCTAGCATTGCTATGCCCTAATTTGATATTTCCTAACATTTAACTTATTTACCCATATGTTGTCTCCCGAACATAGTATAGCACAAGAGCTGAATATTCAAACTAAGCAAGTGCAGACCACCATTCAATTGCTGGATGAAGGCGCCACGATTCCTTTTATATCCAGATACCGTAAGGAAATGACCGGAAGTTTGGATGAGGTACAAGTGGCTGCTATTCGGGATCGTATGCAGCAACTTCGAGAACTAGACAAACGAAAAGATGCGGTGCTTAAGTCTATCACGGAACAGGGTAAACTAACCGCACCTTTGGAAGCCCAAATTCGGGCAGTGGCAACGATGTCTGCTTTAGAAGACATCTATTTGCCCTTCAAACCCAAACGCAAAACACGTGCGTCCATCGCCCGGGAAAAAGGCCTGTTACCATTGGCAGAAGTATTATTGGCACAAGATATTCGCCAGATACAGTCCCATGCGAAAGCTTTTGTAGATGTTGAAAAAGGAGTTGATTCCATAGATCAGGCTTTGGCCGGTGCACGGGATATTGTAGCAGAAATTATTAACGAAGATGCGGATGTACGCAATACGGTACGTCGTGTGTTAGAGAAAAAAGGAAAATTTGTGTGTCGGGTTGTTGCTGGTAAAGAAGCCAGCGCGCAGAAATACAGAGATTACTTCGAATGGTCTGAGTGGATCAAAGACGCGCCATCGCATCGCGTATTGGCCATGCGTCGCGGCGAGAAAGAGGAATTGCTGCATCTGGATATCGCCATAGATGAAATGGATGTACTACCACAAATAGAAAAAAAATATATTAAAAGCGTTGGCGAGGTGGCAGATCAGCTTCGTTTGGCAGCACAGGATAGCTACAAGCGTTTGTTAAAGCCCTCCATGGAAACAGAAATGCGTGTCATTACCAGACAAAAAGCAGATGACGAAGCGATCCGTGTTTTTGCAGAAAATGTCCGCCAATTATTATTAGCTGCTCCTATGGGAGCGGTCTCTTTAATCGCGATCGATCCAGGGTTTCGAACAGGTTGTAAAACCGTCGTGCTCAATGATCAGGGAAACCTTTTAGAGAATACCGCCATTTTCCCTCATAATGGCTCAGGAGGAGAAGCAGAGGCGCAAAAGAAATTAATGCACTTAGTATCTAAATACCATGTCGGTGCTATTGCCATTGGTAATGGTACCGCGGGGCGGGAGACAGAAACGTTTGTGCGGAAGTTGTCACTTTCCATCCCTATCGTCATGGTCAACGAAAGTGGTGCATCTATTTATTCGGCATCAGAGGTGGCACGAGAAGAATTTCCTGATCATGATATCACGGTACGTGGCGCCGTGTCTATTGGCCGTAGGCTGATGGATCCACTAGCGGAGTTAGTGAAAATTGATCCTAAATCCATCGGTGTAGGGCAGTATCAGCACGATGTGGATCAACATAAATTACAAGGCGCCTTGGACGATACCGTCGTATCTTGCGTCAATGCGGTAGGTGTGGAGCTTAATACTGCTTCTAAGCAGATTCTGGCTTATGTGTCTGGATTAGGCCCTGCACTGGCACAGCAGATTGTGAACTATCGACGTGAAAACGGTCCGTTTACCTCCCGGAAAGAATTAAAGAAGGTACCTCGATTAGGCGCTAAAGCCTTTGAACAGTCTGCTGCATTTTTGCGTATCCGACAGGCGAAACATCCGTTGGATGCATCTGCTGTGCACCCAGAGCGGTATGCATTGGTAGAATCAATGGCTAAAGATTTGAAGGCAACCGTGCAGGATCTTTTACGGGATGCCCAATTGCGGCAACAAATTGATCCAAAGCGATACATATCCGAAGAAGTCGGCTTACCTACATTACACGATATTCTTGCCGAATTGGCCAAGCCAGGATTAGATCCGCGAGATGAGTTTGAGCAGTTTTCTTTTACAGACGGCATTAACAGTATTAAAGATCTGCGAGTGGGTATGCGTCTTCCAGGAATTGTGACGAACATCACCAATTTCGGAGCATTCGTCGATATTGGTGTGCATCAGGATGGTATGGTGCACCTTAGCCAATTGGCAGATCGTTATGTGCAGGATCCGCGAGAAGTAGTGAAGGTGCAACAAAAAGTAGAGGTTACGGTGATGGAAGTCGATGAGCAGCGAAATCGTATCAGTTTAACCATGAAAACAGGCGATTCAAAACCTCGTAAACAGCCAGATCGTTCCGAACGCCAGCCAGAAAAGCGAAATGATCGCTCGAATAATAGCAAAAAGCAACAAAGTGAAGTCGGCGATTTGGCGACTAAACTTGCTCAACTGGCTAGTAAATTCAAGTAATACGACCCTAATTTTTCAGTGATGATGAAAACCCTAACAGTATTCAAACATAGCTTGGCAGATACAGCTCCATCTAATTCCTGGTCTGCACCCTTAAAAGCACTTTGGTACGATGGTAAAGGAGATTGGAATACAGCACATGCCTTAGTAGACCAACTCAACGATCAGGCTGCTGCGCATGTACATGCTTATTTGCATCGGGTAGAGGGCGATCAATGGAATGCGAATTATTGGTATGGACGAGCAAAGCAACCACCCTTCGAAGGATCTCTTGCTCAGGAATGGGAAGCATTGGTCCAATCCTTCTTATAATATGAGTCTGCTCTACTTAGATATCGCTGCTGGGGTGGCAGTGGTATCCTGTGGCACGGTAAGATCTATAGCCTCTTCTTCTTTCTTTTTAAAAGTCAACAACTGCTTGAAGAATTGATGGAAGGTGTTGAATTCTTTTCGATAGACCAGCCCCACTGCATTGATGTAATCATCTGTCGGGGTAAATAGGATGTTGCGCGTATTCAAGCGATTGTAAGCTCTAAACATTAGACTTCCATCACGACGGATGCGATAAGTGAGTTCCGCATCGGTCGCTACTCGGTTGGAAATAAGCGTTAAGTCTGAAGTTTGCAAATTCCTCCGGTCACTGACGCCCCCCGTCAATATCAGCCGATCGTCGAACAAACGAAGCGAGGCAGAAGCATCGTTCAAAGAACGAATATTTAAATCTAGAAAGTTGACATTAAGCGATTGAGAAATGATGGTATTTAACTGATTGAAAGCAAATTCGGTACCTGCTGATAGGAGCGTATTATTCACCTCTCGTCCAAACTCATTACTGGTATTGGTAGCAGTGAAGCTTCGCCGAACAATTAAGCTCAAGGCTTGCTGATTGATGTTGTTGGCGTCACTGAAGTATGCCTGCAACTCATCTTTTACGTAAGGCGTTAGCGGAAAACTAAGATCAAACGTAATGTCCGGACTGCTTAATGTACCTCGGATAATCATGTCGGCTTGTGCCAATACACGTTCCTCATTATTCTCTCTTCCTGCCGCATCATACAATGCACCTAAAGAGGTGCGCTGCTGGTACAAGGCAATGATATCCAGTTGTGCTTGTGCAGGATCACCCGTCCAACGTATGGTGCCACCCTGTTTGATGTCGAAATACTTGTTGATAAAATCTTGCGCCACAAAATTAAACTTACCCGAATTCACACTATAATCTCCAAACATTTCAAAATCACCTCTACTGGAAATCTTGAGGCTCACTTCACCATCGCCTGTACCGCGTAGTGAGCCAATGTCAGTCTGTAAGTTTACCTCCGCATCTGGCGTAATTTTGATGTCCATGTTCATAGTTAAGCCCTGAAAGAAATATTGATTTTGTCGAGCTGTCGTCTTTGTATCATCGGCTTCCACCATGTAAATGAAGTCGCTGTCTGATATAGTCATGGCGGCATCCAGCGGGATCGTGATTACTGTATTGGGATTGGATGAAGCCGTAATATCAATATTAAGATTAGAGGTTCTTCCTGCGAATTTAAAGATACCTGTTGCGTAGGCCGTACCGTAATAGATATTGTTTTCCTTATACGTAGTATTTAATACTAAAAGATTATTAGCACGTGCTTCCACTTGGATGTCGGGATCGCTGAGTTGGTTCAGGTCAAGATAGCCAGAAGCTGCCGCTTCATGTCTTTGCGGATCAAACAGACGTAAGTTATCAAACCGCACCACATTATCCGCCACCAATATAGCCTGTTCAGCCAGTTGATAGGGTGTGTTGAGGTATTTTACCGTAAAAGCAGCCTGTTGTATCTTTAGGGTACCAGAGATTTTTGGAGCAATAAATGTTCCTCTTATCTGGATGTCGGCACTACTTTTTCCATCCAAACCATTAACGAGCTCTTTCAAGAAAGGCTGAAACAAGACCAACTCGATTTCGCGGATCTCGCCACGAAGTCGCAGTGCATTATCTTCATCCGCCAAATTATATGTGCCCTCCAATTGGAAACCGCGACGTAGCGCGTCCAATAGATTGATCTTTACGTCGATTAATTTGCTGTCCGGATTAAAATTTGCATCAAAATTGAGCTGACCAATGGGGATCGTATTGTATACGATAGGTGTTGTCGTGATGCTAGCTTTGAAACGTGGAGATTGTAATACGGAGGTGATCGTTACTTCTCCATTGAGTTCTCCGCGAAGCTGAATGCCTAAAGGATTGGTAATAGCTTCCAAGGACTTCAAGCCAAAACGATTGAAACCAATCCGTAAATCATCGTCCTCGTTAGATAAAATCCCATTGAATTCTACATTTTCATTGTTCTGTACGAAGCGGAATTGTTCAAAATATAGCTTACCCTTAGATACTCGAATCTGGGTATTGGTCTGAATTTCCCACGGCTCGTTGTTGAGCACAATAGTCGACTCGTTGAAATGAATGTAGGCAGGTTTATTATGTTCAAAATGGATGTATCCATGCAGGCGCAGTCGATCGCGCGCATTATCTTCCGCAGCATGAATCGCAAAAGTTAAGCTATCATTCGTCAGAATATTTTCTATGGATACCTTATTAACGAAGATGCTGTCGCTGATGGAAAGGCGATCTGCCAGCAGTCGAAGTGAGAAGTTCTTGGCATCGGTTTGTTCTTCGATGCGTAGGTTGGCCAACTTCAAGCCATTGTACGCCACCGTGGGACTAGAAAAAACAAAGTTACCGATGTAATCGTCTGAGGAGAAATTAGCCTCCAATGTGGCGCCATCGTCCAGCTGTAAAGGCAAGTCCAAAAATGCCGACACCGGTTCGAAAGATTTTACCGCTACTTTCAGGTCAAAATTCTGATCATTGTACGGGCGCCTCTCCAAACCAATGGCAGGAGCATATTGCACAGCCAAGGATTGAAAATAGGCCACTATCGTGTTAAGGTCGATCGTACCGGTCATATCGGCATCCACCACATTAGATCGTAATTGAAGATTCCGGTTCAGTTGATCACCCGAAGACTCAAATCGAAAATCCTTAATCTCAAAAACACCTTCCATCGTGTGGAGACTGATATCTGTCGCCGCGAGATATCCAGACAGATTATTGATGTCGGTGCCTAGGAAGTCAGCCTCGAAATCTGTTTGCTGTACGATTATACTATCTTTTTCCAATAGCTGGAAAGTGCTGAGGTTTAACCGATCTATATGAGCGGTAAGTTGATAGTTTGGTGTTTCTTGAGCGAAGTCAATAGCAGCATCATAGTCCAATGTAGCTTCATGATCCGCTACCTGCCCTTGTATTTGCAGTTGTTCATTTTGCAGGTTAGCATGAAATTGCATCTCCTGCAGGGAATGTTCCTTCAATTGGAACTGTCGCAGATTGCCATCAAGTTCTATTTCCAGTTGTGCCAGATCGGTATTACGCCCTTTAAAGTCTAGCTCAATGCCCGTTTTGCCCAATAAAGCACTATTGGATAACGCGCCTATATCCAAAGAGGACGACGTCAAATGTCCACTATAAACCAATTCTGGTCCGATAGCGATGGAGGTGCGTGTCTGCACATCTCCAATATCAGTGATAAACTTACCTTCTACCTTAAAGTCGTCATATAAACCAACAAAGCTGCCATCAAAGGTAATCGAACCTAATTTGGTGATTTGATCTGGAAGAGAAAACCGAGGATTGTTTGAAAGCTCCTGCACTAATTCGGTCACCTCTTCGGGGTGGGATTTTAGCGTGACTCTTGAAAAATCAAAAACTGTTCGTTCAATATCTGGCAGACCGGTTACCTGAAATTGGCCTTGTAAAGAGGTGTTTCTTTTCGTCTTTAATAAAACGTCTTTCGCCTGCATATCAGAGATAGTACCAGCAAGCGATGCAGTGTGTATACTCGTAAGAAATTGCACGAAGCGCATATCCGGCGCAAAAAAGGCGATGTCTTTAGAATCGACGACGGCATTCTCGATGCGTGCTGTGATATTCACCTTATCCAGGAAATCTTCAAAATCTCCTAATTCGTTGAAATCAAATCGTACAAAATTGGTTAATATAGAACGATTGGTGCGTAGCAAGACGTCTTCGAAGATCATTGATTGTGGCTCCAAAGTAGCCGATGCACTCAACTCTTGTAAATGAAATCCAGATTTTTCCCGGAAGCTGAGTTGTTTGATGTTGATATGTTGCGAAGGCGTGTCTAGGGAAATATTGTCGAAGATACCCGAGAAATCGGTCAGCTCCATCTGGGAGAAATCGATGCCTTTATTATGGTGTTTTTTGGTAGCGTCAGTAAATAGAAAATGGCAATCTGCCAACTCGATACGTCCTAAAGTCAGCTCCATGCTTTTTTTAGGCTTCTTTCCCGATTTTTTCTTCGGGGAGAAATAGTTGATCAGGAAGTCGAAGTTTGAGCTGTCTTTAAACAGTGTATAGTTTACATAAGCTTGACTGAGGCGAATATCTTGAATGTCTATTTTGTTTTGTACCAGTCCTGATAGGGAAAGCCCAACAAAGAGTCGTTTGCTGGAGCCAATCCGATTGCCAGCAGGATCATCTAAGGTGAAGTCATGCAGAATGAGTGCCGAAAAAGGCTTGAAATAGATGGCAGATAAGGAGACATTGGCATGGAGCTCTTTAGAAAGATACCTCGCTGCTTTTTTTGCTACAAAGGTTTGTACAGATGGGAATTGTAACGATAGCACAAATATCCCGACACTCACGATGATAGTGGTCAGGACATAAGCGATTATTTTAAATAATTTTTTGATAATTTTGTACTATAAAATAAGTGCGACTCCTGCTATGACTGTCATCCTTGGTATAGAATCTTCCTGCGACGAGACTTCAGCATCTATCTGCATAGATGGCAAAATTAAGTCAAATATTATTGCGAACCAACTCGTGCATGCGAAGTATGGTGGCGTTGTCCCAGAGGCGGCTTCTAGGGCTCATCAGCAGAATATAATCCCTACGGTAAATGAAGCGATCAAGCGGGCTAATATCTCTAAAGAGGATATCAGTGCTGTGGCTTTTACCCGCGGACCAGGCCTATTAGGCTCTTTATTGGTAGGAACTTCTTTCGCCAAATCTTTTGCATTAGCACGCAATATTCCTTTGCTGGATATCAACCACATGCAGGCACATATTCTGGCACATTTCATAGAAGATCCTCAGCCACAGTTTCCATTTCTATGTCTTACTGTTTCTGGTGGCCACACGCAGATTGTATTAGTAAAAGATTATTTCGAGATGGAGCTCATCGGAGAAACATTGGACGATGCTGCGGGCGAAGCTTTTGACAAGACGGCCAAAATTTTAGGCTTGCCCTACCCAGGAGGGCCATTAATTGACCAATACGCTACTCATGGCGATCCACGTGCATTCTCCTTGCCAGAGCCTCAAATTGAAGGCTTAAACTTTAGTTTTTCGGGGTTAAAAACCGCTATTTTGTACCTGGTGCAGCGAGAGATGCGGCAAAATCCAGACTTTTTGAAGCTTAGAATCGAGGATCTTTGTGCTAGCGTGCAGGATCGTATTGTTTCCATCTTATTAAACAAGCTCAAAAAAGCGGTTAAACAAACGGGTGTTCGTCAGGTTGCGATTGCAGGCGGCGTGTCGGCTAATTCTGGCTTGCGTAGCCAATTGCTAGTGTTGGGAGAGCAGCTTCGCGCGGACGTGTTTATCCCTAAGTTTGAATACTGTACGGATAATGCTGCCATGATTGCGATCGCTGGTTACCATAAATTTTTAAAGGGAGAATTTGTAGGGCAGGATATCGTACCCATGGCGCGGATGGCGGTTGGTTAAGGTTTAGAACTGAATCTTCCATTCCACCAATTCATCTTTACGCCCTTTAATCCAATTTGGACCGTTTTTCAGAATTCTGATCGCTTCCTCATCTTGCCGTCTGTTGCCACTGCTTTTTTTCAAGCGAATATTGATTGGTTTGCCTTGTGCGTTGATGGAAAATAAGAGCGTCACGTCGCCAACTCCCAGTCCACTGGCTTTAGCTAAACTATCTATGTGTAACCGATACGCCTTCAATCCCATTTCCGGGCGGCTGTTTTCTGACTTATCTTTTGGTACAGAACTATTTAAAGTGGTTGCGGATTTGCTGCCTTGCTTGCGCTTCAGCGCGATACGCATCGCACCGTTTGCCACATGATCAGCACTTTCAAAGCCGGCAGATTGGACATTTAATACTGGTTTTTCGGAGTTTGAGCCTACAATAAAGCGTCCGGTCGAGTCCGTCTTCACGAGAACTTTCATCTGTAGATCGCGAATCGTCGCTCCTGAAATTGGTCGTTGCGTTTCTCCATCAATCACTATTCCGGTCGTGATCGATTTTACATCTTCCAGTGCTATAGGTTGTAAACCAGTCACCATTTGCTGTCCTGGCAATATCGTTTGTGCTGCACGTGCACTGGTCTTGGAATACGCAGTCGTATGATCACCTGCAATCAATGCTTGATGTTCATCGAAAAGACTCCGCGAGACCAATTCTTCGGTATTGGAAGGGATAATCTGGATTGGGATGGTATCCAAGGCGGCTGGCCGAGATGCCGTTTTGTTTTTCTGTCGTGCTGCCGTAGGTGCTTCGACCTTGCTGTACGCTAATGTCTTTTCCTGATTACTGCTCGGCCTTACGGGCTTTTTATCTATACCTGCAATACTCATTTCGGACGATGATGACGGTGATGGTACCGTATCCTGCTCATAAGGTGCCTCCTCCGCTGTATTTTGTGTAAGTTGTTGTTCCGCGCGTTCCGGTTCTAAAAAAACGTACATACTGATGCCGAGTACCAGTAGCAGGGAAGCTGCCAGCCCGACCCAACGATAATAAAGTGGTTGAACAGGGCGTGGTCGCGGTTTGCTGCGCTTTTGGATCTGTTGTTGCAGTTCGGGCAGGGCTTCAGCATTAACGCCTTGGGCATATTCTGCTTCCATTCCGATAAGCACATCCATCAGCAACTCATCCGCTTCCGCGGCTCTTTCAATCTCAAACATCTCCTGTGGCGATAGTTCACCCCGCACGTAACGACGAATAAGTGCTATGTCTGGCTTGTTATGCATCCTGCTCCCTTTCTATACAATGCTTTAAATTGCGTTTCCCATTTTGTATATAACTTTTCACCCCATCCATGCTATATCCTGTCAGGATCGTGATGTCTTTATAACATTTCTCCTGTAAGAAAAACAATTCTACAGCACGTTTTTGTTTCTCCGGTAGTTTTTCAATACAACGCTCCAATGCTTGCAAACGATCTTCTTTGGTGGTATAATCTTCTTCTGGATGCGGAGCCACCGAGAATTCCACAAAACTTTCAGAATATTCTTTATGCCTCGCTTTATCCGAACGCAAGGCCATCAAACAATGGTTCTTCGCTACTACATAGATCCATTTTTGAAAATTCTTGATCTCCTGACGATCTATTTTGTGGATCAATTCCTCAAAAATCTGCATTACCGCATCCTTACTGCGTTCGCTATCCTTGAAATAACGGAAGCAGACGTAGTAGATCATCTCTGTATGCCGCTGATACAAATCGCCCAATAGCCCTAAATCTTTGCTTTCATGATAATGTAAAAGCAATAATTCGTCCGGTTTGTCGTCGCTCCCTGATGATTTGAATAGCCCCATGCTGTTTCACAAAATAATTTTTTTTATCCAGTTATGGAAATCAATGATCATATGCATCCCTTGTCAAAAATAGTTCATCGGAGGTGCCCCATCTACATGAAAGTAGGAGATAACCTTAGGTGAGGCACTTAAATGTTAAACATTAAACAATAAGCATATGAAAGTAAATCAGGTGAAAAGCGTATTAATCTTGATCGTGCTATTCGCGATCCAGTCGGCTGCGGCCAAGCAAATAACGGGTTATGTTAAAGTAAAAGGTTCTAATATCGCGCTACCCGAGGTATTAGTTCAGATAAAAGGGTTGTCTACACAAACTAAGACAGGTAAAAATGGCTATTACGAGATTCAGGCTGAAAACGGGCAAACCTTGGTTTTTTCCATCGTAGGGTTTGAGAGTTTAGAAAAGGTAGTTGATAAGGGAAATAGGATAGATGCTGCATTGGAGCCAGCGCAGATCGTGAGCGCAAACGACCTATTGATGGATCAACATACATTGACGGCACATAATACCACGCAATATACACCCACCATGCAGAAAGAGGCAATGGTTCGGGTTGGTGGGGTGCACGTGCGGCCGATGTATCGATCAGCTACGTTCAATCAATCAGAAAGCTATAAAAAAGTAAATGAAAACACATTCCTGCGCGCTGTTCAGGAACCGCTATCGACATTTGCAGCAGATGTAGATGCCGCATCGTATAGTAACGTGCGCCGTTTTATTAACCAAGGTCAACTTCCGCCTGTAGATGCCGTCCGTGTGGAAGAGATGATTAATTATTTCTCTTACGACTTGTCTGCTCCGACAAATGGTGACCCCGTGCGTGTGGTTACCGAAGTGACTCAAGCTCCATGGAATACGAAGCATCAGTTACTTCGCGTGTCGCTCAAAGCAAAAGATATATCCAGTGCGAAGCTCCCTGCTGCTAATTTTGTTTTTCTGATTGATGTATCGGGATCGATGGGTAGTCCCAATAAATTACCACTCGTGAAAAGTTCGTACAAGATGTTGGTGGATCAGCTTCGTGAGCAGGACCGCGTCGCGATTGTGACCTATGCCGGAGCGGCTGGTGTCGCGATGGAAAGCACATCAGGAAAAGAAAAAAGAAAAATTAAAGATGCAATCGATGCATTGCAGGCCTCGGGAGCGACTGCAGGTGGAGCGGGATTGCTCAAAGCTTATCAGATTGCTCGGGCTAATCTCGTAAAAGGTGGTAATAATCGCATCATCATGGCTACAGACGGTGATTTCAATGTAGGCGCGTCTACCGATGAAGATATGGAAACGCTGATAGCTAAGGAGCGCAACGGTGGCGTATTTATTTCCATCTTAGGTTACGGCATGGGGAATTATAAAGACAGTAAGTTAGAAGCGTTGGCCAATAAGGGACATGGTAATTATGCTTATATCGATAATATTTCGGAAGCCCGGAAAGCAATCATCACCGAGTTTGGAGCTAGTTTGTTTACCGTGGCAAAGGATGTAAAGATACAAGTAGAGTTTAATCCTTATTTCGTGCAATCGTATCGTTTGGTTGGATATGAGCATAACCTGTTGGAGGCAGCTGATTTCAATAACGACGAGAAGCTTGGCGGTGATATGGGTGTTGGTCATACCGTGACCGCCTTGTACGAGATCATTCCGCAAGGTGTAAAAAGTAATTTTGACGGATCCGTAGATGGTTTGAAATATCAGGAAGACATCAGGCCGAAAACAACAACCAACAAGCAAGAACTGGCTACGGTAAAATTTAGGTATAAAGAGCCAGATGGCGACGTCAGTAAGCTGACTTCTCACGTGGTCAATCCGAAGATTATACCATTGGCAAATGCTTCTAACGACCTCCGGTTCGCTACTGCCGTAGCGGAGTTGGGAATGCTGATTCGAAACTCGGATTACAAACAGCAAGCAGATTTTGATCAATTGATTGCTCGGGCAAAAGATTCCCAAGGAAAAGATGAAGAAGGGTATCGCGCTGAGTTTGTCCGATTAGCGCAGGATGCACAAGCGCTGTGGAGGGCAGATCAATAGACCTGCCAAAAGGCTAATGCTATACAACTAGGATCGTGGAGCGTAGTAGATAATGGAGACACCAATAAGTGCGATCAATCCACCAATGATATCGTATCGATCTGGCTTGAAATCATCAAATATCATTGCCCAAATGATGGACAGCACGATAAAAATGCCTCCATATGTAGCATACACTCGAGCGAAATCGGCAGATTGCCATGTGGCTACCACACCGTAAAAGACAAGAATTATGGCTCCAAGCAAGGCAAACCACCACGGTTTGTCGGCGCGGAGCCATAACCATATCAAATAACCGCCTCCAATCTCACAGAGACCAGCCAACAGAAATATAGGAATTGATTTAAGATCCATATCCAACAAATATACTCGGTTTTTTAATTTTTTTTTGGGACATTTGTATCGCTTTGGAATGGAGTTTTCCACGGTGTGAATCAACACTTCAGAAGTATGCCAACGTAGTATGTTGTGCCTTCTGAAGTAATATCAAACAGTTTTTATAATCTAAAATCATAAGTTGTACTATGATTAACATTACTCTTCCTGACGGTAGCGTCCGTCAGTATGAAAAAGGGACCTCTGCCATGCAGGTGGCCTTATCAATCTCAGAAGGTCTAGCTAGAAATGTATTGGCAGCTGAAGTCGATGGTGAAGTATGGGATGCATCCCGCGCAATCGAGCAAGATGCTAAAGTTAAACTCTTGACCTGGAATGATGAACAAGGTAAATCTACGTTCTGGCATTCTTCGGCCCATTTATTGGCCGAAGCATTGGAAGCATTGTATCCCGGCATTCAATTCGGTATAGGCCCTGCCATTCAAACCGGATTTTATTATGATGTGGACTTTGGCGATCAGGAATTTTCTTCTGACGACTTCAAGAAAGTCGAAGACAAAATGCTGGAATTGGCCAAACAGAAGGAAGTATTCGAACGGCGTTCGGTATCCAAAGCAGAAGCTATTGCTTATTTCGAGGAAAAAGGCGATGAGTATAAATTAGATCTAATCAAAGACCTGGAAGACGGTAAGATTACGTTTTACTCGCAAGGGCAATTCACGGATCTGTGCCGCGGACCACATATCCCGCAGACAGGCGTTATTAAAGCTATCAAGCTCACTAACGTTGCAGGAGCCTACTGGCGGGGAGATGAATCCCGTAAGCAATTGACTCGTATCTATGGTGTCACCTTTCCGAAAGCTTCAGAGCTGACCGATTATCTGAAAATGATCGAGGAAGCCAAAAAACGCGATCACCGCAAGCTGGGTAAGGAATTGGAGCTATTTGCCTTCTCCGAAAAAGTAGGGATGGGCTTGCCACTTTGGTTGCCAAAGGGAGCGGCCTTGCGTCAGAAGCTGATGGATTTCTTACAAAAGGCACAGTTGAAAGCAGGTTACGAACCGGTGGTAACACCACATATTGGACACAAACAGTTGTATGTGACTTCTGGTCATTACGAGAAATATGGTGAGGATGCTTTCCAGCCGATCAAAACACCAGTAGAAGGAGAAGAGTTCTTCTTAAAGCCGATGAACTGTCCGCACCATTGCGAGATTTATAAAACCAAACCACGATCGTATAAAGATTTGCCGGTGCGCTTTGCAGAGTTTGGAACAGTATATCGCTATGAACAGTCGGGTGAGCTACACGGACTAACCCGTGTGCGTGGGTTTACGCAAGACGATGCGCATTTGTTTTGTCGCCCGGATCAGGTAAAGGAAGAATTTAAAAAGGTAATTGATCTGGTTCTGTATGTCTTTGGAGCTTTAGGTTTCGAAGATTATACTGCTCAGATATCGCTACGCGATCCGGCCAATAAAACCAAATATATTGGTACAGAAGAAAACTGGACATTGGCAGAGCAAGCCATTATTGAGGCTACGGCAGAAAAGGGTTTGCCATCTATCATAGAATACGGTGAAGCGGCTTTCTATGGCCCTAAGCTGGACTTTATGGTGAAGGATGCATTAGGACGTAAATGGCAGTTGGGTACGATCCAGGTGGACTACAATCTTCCTGAGCGTTTTGAATTGGAATACACGGGTAGTGATAACCAAAAACACCGTCCGGTGATGATTCATAGAGCACCTTTCGGATCTTTGGAACGCTTCGTGGCGGTGTTGATCGAGCACTGTGCTGGTCAATTCCCGTTATGGCTTGCTCCTGAGCAATTTATCATTCTTCCGGTTTCTGAAAAATACGAGGAATACGCGCAAAATGTTTTAAATTTCCTAAATAATTCCGATATTCGCGGACTGATTGACTTACGTGATGAGAAGGTAGGTCGTAAAATCCGTGACGCCGAGATGAAAAAACTGCCTTATATGTTGATTATAGGGGATAAAGAGATCGAAAGTGGCACGGTATCTGTTCGTAAGCATGGGTCAGTCGATCTGGGTTCAATGACCTCAGAAGCATTCAAAGATTTATTAATTAAAGAAATAACGGTTTAAATTATAAAAGCATTTGGCAAAAAGTAGCAATTTTGGTAATAGAGGTAGAGGGCCAATCCGTAAGAAGGAACCTGAACACCGCATCAATGAAAACATCCGCGTACCTGAGATACGTTTAGTCGGTGATAATATCGAGCCTGGGATTTATCCCACTCGCAAAGCGGTAGAACTTGCTGATGAGTTGGAGTTGGATTTGGTGGAGATTTCTCCAAATGCCACGCCTCCCGTTTGTAAAATCATTGACTACAGTAAATTCGTTTACGAGCAAAAGAAAAAACAAAAGGAAATAAAGGCAAATGCGAAACAAACCGTGATCAAAGAGATCCGTTTTGGACCCAACACCAGCGACCATGACTTTGAATTTAAGTTGAAGCATGCGATGAAGTTTCTAGAAAGTGGCGAGAAAGTACGCGCTTATGTACACTTCAAGGGTCGTGCGATTGTGTTTAAGGAACAAGGGGAGATCTTATTGCTCCGTTTTGCACAAGCATTAGAAGACTATGGTAAAGTAGAATTGCTACCCAAATTAGAAGGTAAGCGTATGTTCTTGACCTTGGCGCCTAAGGTAGCAGCTAAAAAATAAACATCTAACAGATTGATATATAATTTATAATATTATGCCAAAAGTAAAAACCAATTCCAGCGCAAAGAAACGCTTCAAGCTAACTGGAACAGGTAAAATTGCAAGAAAAAGTGCCTTCAAAAGCCACATCTTGACTAAGAAAACGACTAAACAGAAACGTAACTTGACACAAACTAGTTATGTTCATGATGCAGATATGGGCAATGTGAAACGCATGCTTGCTATCGGTAAATAAGTCAACAATACATTCAATATTTTTTAACCAGGTAACAGGTTGTAAGATTGCTGAAAAACGTAACGCCTTATACCAAATTAAATTTACAACATTATGCCACGTTCGGTTAACGCAGTAGCTTCGAGAAGAAGAAGAAAAAGAATCATGAAAATGGCCAAAGGCTATTTTGGTTCACGTAGCAAAGTTTATACTATTGCTAAAAATACAATTGAAAAAGGTTTACAGTACGCTTACCGCGACCGTAAAACCAAAAAACGCGAGTTCAGAGCTTTATGGATCCAGCGTATCAATGCGGGTGCCCGTCAACACGGTATCTCGTATTCTCAACTAATTGGTAAATTGAGTGCTAAAAACATTGGCTTGAACCGTAAGGTATTGGCTGACTTAGCATTAAACAATCCAGATGCTTTCAAAGCAGTTGTAGACGCAGTAAAATAGAGTTTTAACCCGATATCAATTTGTTAGAGATATGAAAAAGGAACCTTCGGGTTCCTTTTTTTTGTTATACGCTGTGTTACAATATTCGATATTAGATTTATCGAATTAGCGGATATGCTCAGCTTGATTTTACAATTATTATCACTTAAGGTAAAATATGCTTTTATTTTTAACTTAACTTTATGTAGTGTTGCCAGTGGCACATGTCTTTTCTTCATATTTTTAATTGGGTTTAGATATCGCAGTAGCAGGGTTTTCTAATTGTATAACGTATGAGAAGTGCATATAAATACCTAATTATATTTCTAATGACTCATATAGTCTCTTTATTGTGTAGCGCCCAAACGGCTGTTATTAAAGGGGAGTTCGAAGGTACAAATGTTTCCAGCATATTAATTGGCATCCCGATTGACGGTCAGTTTTACAATAGAGATATGAAGACTAGCCATCCGCTCAAAAAGCAGGATAAGACGTTTAGAAAAGAAATTATTTTAACGTCGCCTGCTTTGATACCTATTGAAGTTGGACAGTTATATGGTGAATTTTACCTAGAACCTGGTAAAGAACTAGATTTACGTATAGTGAATTCTAATGGGAAAAAGCTATTAACAGATCGTGGAGTTTTCGCAAAAGGGAATGGTTTACTCAATGAAGTGATAGAATCTTTGTACAAAAAATCCTTTGAAAAAAGGCGATATATCCAGCTGGCCAGACATGCGGAAAGATTTTATGAAAAACCTGTAAGAGAACAATCTTTGTTTCTTGATAGCTGCAAGCAATTTCATCAGGAAGTGTTACAATCTTGGAATAAGATACATGGAACCGGTGGATTATCTGATAAGCAATATCAACTGGGATATGCCGCTTTAACAAATCGCGCTTTAGTTTTTCCTTTATTTATCTTCGTCAATAATATCAAAACTTTTGACCAACTGAGCAAATCTGAGCGACAAATGTTTTTCTACACAGCAGATGGTATAACCGACATGTTTGGCTCGATTGAAGGCTGGTTTACAGGAATAGACCTATCTAGTTTCCTTTTCAATTATACACTCATTTTAGCTAGGCGAGATACGGCTGAAATTACAAATGATTTCTCCTCTATAAACAAACAGCTAGCTCGTTATGCAAAGTTGCCTGCGCCCTTTGATCGTTGGCGTATTGCACAATCCATAAAGGGTAATTTCAAATCCGGCTTTGAGCAATATAGCTACCAAGATGTGATGGCTATCTACGAGAAGCATTATCCCAAAGATGGCTTATACTTTATGTTGGATAGCTTACATAAGGTAGCCGAAGGTAAGCGTATCCGCTATACGGATGGCTTCGGCCTTTATCCAGACAGCTTGTCCACCTATAAGTTCTACTACGAGAATGGATTACCCACAGTGGGTTATGTGGCTAATTTTTCCTCTTTTGAATCGGTCTTAGCCACTAGTAGCAGGAGCAAGGCTATCTTTGTAGACTTGTGGGCAACTTGGTGCGAGCCCTGTATCAAGCAATTCGCACACAGTAAGGAGCTAAACCGTCGTTTACGCGAACGCGATATATTTACAGTATATGTATCCATTGATGCCGCTGATAAACGTGATGTGTGGGAATATACTGCCCGTGGTCATGCATTAGAAGGTTCTCACGTGCTATTATCCCCAGAGTTGAAAAAAGAGTTAAAGCAGAAATATAAACTCAACACCATCCCACGTTATATGCTAGCTACCGCCGATGGCCGAGTGTTGATCCCTGATGCTTCAGCTTCACCTTCTGATATGGATGCGCTGATGAACGAAATTGATGCGTTTTTGAAAACCGAATAATTCTTGTAGGAACGATTAGTAATTTTTGATATATTCGCTATTACGATAATATTTTGTTCCATATACTTGGCATACGTAGATATTTTTTCTGTAAATATCGTTGTATAGAGCAATATCTGTAGAACATAAAAAATAACACACCTCTAAAATACTATGTGCGAACTATAGTAGAATAAATAAAAAGATAACATTACACCTTTAACCTATAATAATAATGAAAAAAATCAATGTAAACACATTAAATCTACATAGTGTAGGTTTATTGTCGAGAAATGAAATGAAAAATATCTCAGGAGGAGGATTTTATCGATGTACCTGTGCCGGCACTCCGGCAACGGCAGAAACCTTTATCATCAATATAACAGGTGAACCATCGGACGATCAGCTTAGAGATATTTGCAACTACGCACATGATCGTGGGGATAAATGTGAAGGGGAGTTTGTATTATAATTTCGGTGATCACGAGTCGCTATTAATCATCATTTAGGTTGATACCTATTCAGCTTTATTGCGTATTTTATACCATAGATCCGTATTATAAGTGAAAATGCGGGGTTGTATAAATAGTGCTTCTGTAAATAAGCGACTATTTTCATCTTAAAAAAATGGGAGGTAAATCACTATCTTCCATTTTAAAGGAAGCTTAAGCATTTTCGTGATGCGTCGGAGAAACAATAAGTTTGGCATGAACGAAATTGATGCGCTGTTAAAGCTTTAGTAAGAAACGTTTTTGATCTCTTCTGAGACGGTGGCATGAATATCTACTTTACTTCCTTTCGGTGACCCATCCCGAATTCATTACGGCAGTCTGAAGACTGTTCATTCGGTCGATTTTTTGTTATCGAATAGCCTTGCAGTAGTGTTCTGTGATATTTTCTAATATTAAGATCTAATTTTTAGGATTTTGAACGTAATCTTTTAAAGCCATTTGATTGTATTGTAGCGTATAGTAAGGGTTATACGTTTCTTTTGGAGAAGTACTTATTAACTTTACCAATAACCCGTTATGACTTATGCTTAAAAATATAATCATCATTTGTCTGTTGATCTTTGCCTCTTGCAACAAGCAAGATATTCATTCTAAAGAACAGGATGAGCTACTGCTGCAACAGAACCTGGCGAAGATTCTGGAAATAGCTAATTCAGTGCCCTGTACAAATCCCACTGACTGGAAGTATATCGCGCTTGGACAAAAAGCATGTGGAGGCCCTAAGTCTTATATTGCTTACTCAGTCGCTATAGACACTGCCGCTTTTATTAAAATGGTTATGGATTATAATAGGGCTGATGGTACTTTTAATGTAAAATACGGAGTGAATTCGGATTGTGCTTACGCGATACCTCCGCAAGAGATAATCTGTCGTGATGGAAAGGCACAGCTTCTATATAAAGATACTCATTATTAGGGCTAAACACTAAGGTTTGAATGCGATATTTCAATTTTAGCGTGGGGTTTTCTATTATCAGGATAGTACTTTAGCCATTAATTACTTTCGCCTAAGCGTTAATACCGTAATTTCCGGCCACACACCAATTCGTCCTTTTAAGCCGTGGTAACCAAAACCTCGGTTTACATAGAGGTATTTTCCTTCACTCTCATATAAGCCTGCCCATCTACTATAAAAGTACTGGATAGGACTCCATTTAAATCTGAACGTATTTAGATATCTAAAAGTGATGGATCATCATGTTTCATTACTTTTTTATTCTTCCAATATCTATAAACAAATAGGTGTTTTGCTAACTAGAAATAAGATATTATTTTTCCTTTTTTCCATATAACGTTTGAAATTCAATAACTGCGTGAAAATTTCAAAACTATTTCTATATTTGCGGACCAAATCAATTTATTATGAAGAAGAAAATCGCGATTTTAGTTGCGACATTCCTTGTGCAATGGGGTTTTGCACAAACTTATGACGATGGTTCATTAAAGGCAAAAAAGGGAAATTTTTTGACCGAATTAAACGTCAATCCATTTAAGGCTAACCTTAGCTTAAACAATTCCCTTAATCAAATCAAAGGTCGGTATTTTATTAAGGATGATTTGGCGTTACGCTTAGGAGTGTCTGTCAATGTGGTAGACTCCACAGGGAGTTACGGATCCCCATACGGCTCTCAAAGTTATTTTATTTCTACCTCTACAAAGCAAAGTTCTACCGATTTCAACTTCGGTATAGAAAAGCATTTCCGTGGTACAAATCGCCTATCTCCTTATATCGGTGTAGATGTCAGTTGGGGTAGACAGCGGTCCCGAAATAATGTAACCACTAATGCAAGTACTGTAGACGTTAAAAATGGCTATTTAGAACTCATGCCTGTGTATGATAACAATGGTTATGGCAATCACTTTACTTTGACACCCGACGGATACACGCGCTTCGGTGCTATGGCGATTGCAGGATTTGATTTCTATATGGCCAAAAGCTTTTTCGTAGGCTATGAGTTTAATCTCGGATACAGCAATTTCAAATACAAAACACCAGAAGTAACCGGTTTGGGCGACGACAGCAGAGGCATATTTAATTCAATCAGCAATAAAAGTGTGACAAGCTTTAAGCCATCGTTGATGAATGGGATAAGAATTGGATATACTTTTTAAAGCCTAAGTAAATGAAAAATATAATTAGATTAATTGTACTGGCGACTGCAGTACTTCTTGCCGGGTGTGAGAAAGAAATTTTTTCTGCACCAGAGACCCAAACTATTAAAGTTGAAGTGTTGTCTACCACATCTGCGAGCTTTAGGGCAAACATTTCAAGCCTGGGTACAGACCAGATTGTAGACCATGGTTTTTTGTATGGATATACAGCGGACCTTAACGAGGCAAATAGTGAGAAAATTTCTTTAGGAAAGGAAGTGGTGTTAGGGGAATTCTCAACCAACGTAGACGACCTGATTCCTAATACTTCAAGAAACTATACGGACAGAATTTTTGTAAAGTCTTATGTGAAGGATCAAAGAGGTACGGTTTATGGTTCCACGATTACCGCCATGCTTCCTGTGCCTACCGCAGGCAGGATAACTCCTGCTCAGGCAAGTGCTGGCGATACGGTGCGTATAAGTGGTAAGTTTTTTTCTCCTAATATTCTTCGTACAGGAGTGGTTATCGGAGACAAATCAGCCGCAGTTGTGTCTGCATCGGATACGCTGATTACCGCTGTAGTACCATCAGGAATCTCTGGCAGTCACGGTTCGAATGTGCCAGTAGTCATAAATCTGGGTGGCACCTCTACGTCAAATTACCAGGGTATTACGGTTATTGCCAGATTTACTGATTTTATGCCTAAAACAGGTCCGGTAGGTACGGTTGTAACTCTGCAAGGTGATAACTTGCCGCAGTATTATTCGAGTAATATGGGGTTGACGGTAAAATTAGGCGCTGAGAACCTATCGTTAAATTGGGATAGTAAGTTTTCTGTGCCATTTAGTGCTGCTATTGAATCACCGCTGACGATTACGATGAATGGTCGTGTGCATGAACTGCCAGGAAAATTTACCGTGACGCCGCCAGAGATTGTTTCTTTTGGATCTAATGCCGTTTTTGCAGGCCGCCAAGCTATAATACAATTGAATAGTAGCGCAATCGCTAGCCCAAACACTAATGTGGGTCGACCACAGGTGAAGATCGGATCAGGATCTTATATAGATGTATCTTGGTATAATAGGGAAGTAATTTTTACAGTTCCTACTAATACCCCCGAAGGAGATCATACCGTTTACTTCAAAGTGGGGCCACATGAAATCCAATCACCGACAAAATTGAAAGTGGTTGGATACAGCGTAACTAGCTTCAAGCCCGCTGTTGGCGCGGTTGGCACCAGTGTAGAGATAACGGGTACTTTTATCGCTGGAGAGTACTACACGGTTTACTTTGGTTCAAGAGGTGTTTCCGGTTATGCAAAGTCGTCTAGCATTGTAACCGCAGAAGTTCCCTCCGGTGTTGACTTAGGCAAATTGAAAATATCTGTGCAGACATCTTCCGGCAGGATAAGCGTCCCAGGAGAGATGGAAATTCTTGGTCCGTCACTTACTTCTGTTTCTCCTTTATCCGGCGTACCCGGTACAAAGATAACGATACGAGGAAGCGGATTTAGTGCAAGCTCATGGAACAATTATGTCTCTTTCGGATGGAATTATGTAACACCTGAAGTTATTGATGGAAATACGATGGTAGTTTATGTGCCATCCAATATAGGTCGGGGAGGCATGACTTTATCGGTCGTTATCGATGGTCAGACGTTGACATACAAAGATAACTTTACCATTTTGTAGTCCAATCTAAACGATAGGTCTATTGGTGAAAACCCTTCGCTAAGGTTTGAATGCGATATTTCAATCCTAGCGAAGGGTTTTCTGTTTGAGCATGTCGGTGTGAGAAGGTAATAACTGCCTTATCTACGCCTAAGCGTTAATACCGTAATCTCCGGCCACACACCAATTCGGCCTTTCAAGCCGTGGTAACCAAAACCTCGGTTTACATAGAGGTATTTTCCTTCACTCTCATATAAGCCTGCCCATCTACTATAAAAGTACTGGATAGGACTCCATTTAAATCCAAACAACTCGATGCCGAATTGCATGCCGTGTGTATGCCCAGCGAGCGTCAAATGCACATGCTGCTCTTTATCAATACTCACGTTGTCCCAATGAGAAGGATCGTGCGACATCAATATTTTAAAGATCCCATTAGGAAGAGAAGCGGTTGCCTTGCGCAAATCGCCATATTGTTGAAAGCCCTTCTTTCCCCAGTTTTCGACCCCCACCAAAGCGATTGATTCACCGTCTTTTTTTAGGAGATCTGCTTGATTCAAGAGAAGTCGAAAGCCCATTTCCTGGTGCACCACTTTTAACCTTTCCAGGTTGGCGATTTTAGCTGTTTGGCTTTCCCACTGTATATAATCTCCGTAGTCATGGTTGCCTAACACCGAGTATTTACCATAGGGCGCATGTAACTGAGAGAATGCTGGAATCCAAGGATCCATCTCAGAAGCAGCATGGTTTACCAGATCACCTGTAAAAAGGAGGAGATCACTTTTCTGTGCATTGGCCAGGTCGATGCCCTTTTGTACTTCTTTCGTGTTCGTAAAGCTACCGACATGGATGTCTGAGATCTGAGTAATGGTAAAGCCGTCAAATGCTGCAGGTAGATCTGTAAAATATAATGTTTCTCTGCGTACGCGATAAAAGTGTCTGCCTCGGGTTAGTCCAAAGATGACTACCAGCAATACCGCTAAAGCGATGAACAATACCAGTTCGCTTACATATACGCTTCGGGCGGGAAATCCGCGAAAAAGACGTGAAAGATCTTCCAGCAGGAGTAGTGGCGTAGAAAATAGTTTAGGAATGGCCAGCGATAATAAGATTGTTAACATTGCAGTCAGCAGGCGCTGCGAATGGCGGACTTTTCTTCCAGCGAAAAATACCCCCAGCATCCCAGAGATCAGTAATACATCAACCATCCAGTACGCCAAATGGATATACCTATTTTTTGTCACCGTAACTACTGCTTGGTAAAAATAGATATCCACTACGAGGAAAAGTAGCAAGAATAATAGGAGTCTTCTGGCCATGTCGATTATTTTATTGATCAAAAAAAGCCGAGCATCAAATGCTCGGCTTCCTAATATACGTTATAAATCCGAAGACGAATTATTTCGCTAATTCTTCTGCGATTGCGATACCAATTTCAGCTGGAGATTCTACCACGCGAATTCCACATTCTGCCATGATTTTCATCTTAGCAGCAGCAGTATCATCAGCACCACCTACGATTGCTCCAGCATGACCCATACGGCGTCCCGGAGGCGCAGTTTGTCCAGCGATAAAGCCAACGACAGGTTTAGTACCGTGCTCTTTAATCCAACGGGCAGCTTCCGCTTCCATGCCACCACCGATTTCACCAATCATGATGATGCCTTCTGTTTCTGGATCGTTCATCAACAATTCAACGGCTTCTTTAGTGGTTGTGCCAATGATTGGGTCACCACCGATACCAATAGCAGTAGTAATGCCTAATCCAGCCTTTACAGTTTGATCTACGGCTTCATACGTTAAAGTACCTGATTTAGATACAACACCTACATTACCTTTTTTGAAGATGAAACCAGGCATAATACCGATTTTTGCTTCTTCTGCCGTGATAATACCCGGACAGTTTGGTCCGATAAGACGAGAATTCTTATCACTTAGGTATGATTTTACTTCAATCATATCTTTAGTGGGGATACCTTCAGTAATACATACAATTACGCCAACACCAGCAGCTGCAGCTTCCATAATCGCATCTGCTGCAAACGCAGGAGGTACGAAGATGATGGATACATTTGCTCCAGTCTCATCTACGGCATCTTGCACAGTGTTGAATACGGGACGATCAAGGTGTTTTTGTCCGCCTTTTCCTGGAGTGACACCACCTACCAAATTGGTTCCGTACTCGATCATTTGAGTAGCGTGGTACGTTCCTTCGTTACCAGTGAACCCCTGTACAATAACTTTAGAATCTTTATTGACTAATACGCTCATTTTTCAGTTTTGATTTTGCCTAGCAAAGCTACTATTTTGTCGGGACTTCTGAAAACATTGCTTTGGGCATTTTATATTATTTCTTATTAAATTTTATCTTGGAGATAAAGTCCCACAAAACAATACCCATCGTAACGGAGACGTTAAAGGAGTGTTTTGTTCCAAACTGTGGGATTTCCAGGCAGGCATCGGAGGCACTGATAACTTCTTCCTCTACGCCATGCACCTCGTTGCCAAATACGAAGGCATACTTCTTTGTGTGTTCCGGTGCAAAGTCCTGCAGTTGTACGCTGCCAGATGCTTGTTCTACAGAAAGAATACTATAACCTGCAACACGTAATTTTTTAACCGCTTCGGCTGTGGTGGGTTCATGCGACCACGCGACAGATTTAGTGGCACCCAAAGCTGTTTTCTCAATCTCCCGGTGCGGAGGTGTACCTGTTATGCCACATAATACGACCTGTTCTACATTCAAAGCATCTGCCGTGCGAAATGCCGAGCCTACATTATGCATGCTCCGCACGTTGTCCAGAACCAGTACCACAGGCAATTTATCTTGCTGCTTAAACGTGTCAATATCTACTCGGTTTAACTGTTCAAGGGATAATTTTTGCATGATCCAAAAGTAAGGAGTATTATGAAAAGATAAAAAGATTTTGAATATTGGATAATCTATGTTATTTTTGCATTCCAAATTCAGTACAGAAATAATAAAAATACTATAGCTAAGATGGCAAATCATAAATCATCGATCAAAAGAATTAGATCAAACGCTGCGAAGCGCCTGAGAAACCGTTACCAAGCAAAAACGACACGTAACGCAATCAAGAAACTACGTACGACTACTTCTCAGGAAGAAGCAAAAGCTTTATTGCCTCGTGTAATTTCTATGCTGGATCGTTTGGCAAAGAAAAACGTTATTCACAAGAAAAAAGCTTCTAACAACAAGTCTAAATTGACGAAATTCGTTAATAAGTTAGCGTAACTTTTAGCTTTTTTATAAGATAAAAAAGGGTGTATTTTCATACACCCTTTTCTTGTTTGTCGGCCAGCTAATCAGATCAGCAGTTACTTCTTTTTCTGCTGAATATGTTTGACGATACGTTCAATATCTGCCGGACTATCTTTGTAGGCGCTTAGATCATACAAATCCACCTTTCGGAAATCTATCGGATGACTTTCGCTTTGTAAATAAATGTATCCGCCGGTCAGGGCTTTTCCATCCTGTTTTTGTTTTGGATCATACGGTTCTACGTTATCACCCCCTATCTGAGTTTTGGAATAAGCCATCACCACATTATCTTCCAAAATATGCTGTATAACCGAATCACCGAGTACCAAAAAATCAGCGGTTACCCATTGATCGCCGTGGTAAGTTTTTGAGGTAGAGTTGATGCAATGCGCTGTATATAGTTTTTGATCAATAACCACATGGGTACCTGGGGTGCAGAGATTAGATGTAGTACGTGTGGTGGTACCATCACCTCCTAAAAATTGTCCTTCAACAGAGATCGGGAAATCTTGATCTTTCAGCATTGTTTCTGGTTTCTGCCCATGAAGCATTACCCCCGAATTTCGCCAAGCCCAGCCTTCTCCACCTTTTGCTTGTTCGTCTACAAAACGGTACTCTATACGTAAATAATAATAGCTATAAGGCGTGTTGTATCCAATATGTCCATATTGCTGATTGAAATCTTCATAGCCATCATAGCGTACTTTCAGTAGGCCATCTTCGACTCGAAACGTGTTGGCATAATTGTCACCGACCTTATGCAGACGAATCTTGGGAGTCCAATCGTTCATGTCTTTTCCGTTGAATAGGGTAATGACTTCTGGAATAGAGTCTTGGGTGGTGGTCTTTGTTTTGGAGGTGCTTTGCATGTTACACGATAGCAAAGCAGTCAATCCGGCGAGCATAGCGCCCATTTTAAGCTTCATATAATGGTAGTTTAGTTTAAAAATTATATAATTGATTCTCTGTTTTTGACATATTCACTGGGGCGAACACCTACAATCTTAAAAAAAGTATTGCTAAAAGTCGGTAAGCTGCTGTAGCCGACCCGAGCGGCTACTTGTTGTACGCTCATTTTTTCGTTTAACAAATATTTCAGTGCGGTTAACATTCTCAAGATGGTATAGTACTGTATAAAGGACATGCCCAGATCTTTTTGGAACAATCGTGCCAATGTACGTTCGCTAAAATGGAATTTATTTGCCAGATCCTTAAAGCTGATTAGTTCGGATATATGTTCTTCCAGAAACGAGACCATTTCACGTAGTTTCGTGTTTTTTGGATAAGGCAGTGATAAGGATAAGTTAGAACTTGACAGTTCTGGCAAGAGCAGTTTAAAGGCCTTAGCTATGGTGTAGTTTTTCTTATCTTCTGGAAGTATATGACCATTCCATCGATTCGTATACATGATCAACTCCATCAACAAATCGTTGACGGGGTAAATGCCTACCTGGTTAAAAAAAAGACCATCCGTATCAAAGCTTGGAAAATAGAGATTACGCATGATAACTTCTGGACTGCTGGGGTGAATACTGTGTTTCACACCCGCTGGAATCCAGATATAATGTCTGGCTGGTAGGAAATACGATTTTTCAGCTGTTTTGAGGAAGACCATGCCACCCTCCGTGTATAAAAACTGTCCCTTTCGATGGTCGTGTGTGTCGATGAATTCTTCCCCCATTACGGCATGATGACAATAAATACTATTTAAGTCGACATCTACTTCGGTTATGTAGTATTTATTCACGTAGCTGTTTGTCATACGATGGGTTTTAATAGGCTTAAATATCCCTTTTTTAGTTGAAATTATCAAATAACACCGTGTTGCGTAGTAGGAGCTATGGCTAGGTATGTTATCTGGTATCCGATCTAGTCAAAGTGTTATCGTAAGGTGTAATTCGCGATTTCAAGAGTGGTATTTGCGTAGTAATTGCGTAAATTTATGTGATCCCATACGGTTTGTAGAGCACGAATAAAGGGGAATAAAAAATGTCATAATATAATACACGATGATAGAGCGAATAAGACTCGAAAGTCTTCGAGATAAAGTAATGAGTGCTGAAGCCGCTGCGGAGTTTATCCAGGATGGTATGATCGTTGGTGCCAGCGGATTTACCAAGGCAGGGGATAGCAAAGCCGTATTGCCGGCATTGGCAGAGAAAGCAAAGCGAGAGCCATTTAAGATTACCTTAATCACGGGAGCTTCGCTCGGTCATGACACTGATGGGAAGCTGGCTGATGCCGGGGTGTTAAGCAAGCGCATGCCCTTTCAGGTGGATCGTGCCTTACGCAATAAGATCAATTCTGGCGAAGTACTGTTCATAGATCAACACCTGAGTGAGAGCGCCGAACTGTTACATCAACAATTGAGACCCGATGTTGCGGTGATCGAAGTTGCTTACATTGATCGGGATGGAAGTATTGTTCCTACCACATCGGTAGGCAATTCTGTCGCATTTGCTTCTCTAGCAACAAAAGTGATTTTGGAGATTAATACGGCTGTGCCGGAAAATGTATATGGTATACATGATATCTATCAGGCGGAAAACTATCCTCATCGGAATGTGATTCCCATTGTCGCTCCATGGAACAAGATTGGTCGAAAAACTATTGCACTCGATCCGAGTAAAGTGGTGGGAATTGTTTTTACAGATATACAAGACAGCCCCGCAGATATTTCGGATCCTGATGAGAAAACATCTGCTATCGCACAGCATATTCTCGAATTTTTTGAAAACGAAGTGCGTATTGGTAATCTAACAGATCGCTTACTTCCTATACAAGCGGGCATCGGAAAAGTGGCCAATGCGGTATTAATGGGTTTTAAGAATAGTAATTTTTACGATCTGACGATGTTTTCAGAAGTCTTGCAAGATAGCACCTTTGATTTAATCGATAGTGGTACGTTGAGCTTCGCATCTGCCTCTTCTGTTACCGTGTCTAAAGATTGTTATGATCGTGTATTTGGAAATTTGCAACGTTATCGAGACAAATTTGTCCTGCGTCCGCAAAATATTTCCAATACGCCGGGGCTCATTCGCCGATTAGGCGTTATCGCTATCAATACCGCGATTGAGTTTGATATTTATGGCAATGTAAATTCCACACATATTGGTGGGACTAAAATTATGAATGGTATTGGCGGGTCGGGCGATTTCGCGCGCAACGCCTACCTCAGTATTTTTGTGACGCAGGCCGCATCCAAGAACAATGTGATCTCCCATGTACTCCCTATGGTATCGCATACCGATCATACGGAGCATGATGTTGATATTCTGGTTACCGATGTAGGTTTGGCCGATTTGCGTGGATTGGCGCCGCGAGAGCGAGCACAAAAGATTATTGACAACTGTACGCATCCAGATTACCGCGAAGAGTTGCAATCTTATTTCGATCGGGCTTGCGAGCGCGGAGGGCATACACCGCATTTGCTAGAGGAAGCATTTAGCTGGCATCTGCGATTTCAGGAATCTGGTAGCATGAAAGAGAAAATCTAGTTCCATTAAAAAAGGTCTTGAATAACATTCAAGACCTTTTTTAATACCTATCATTAGCTCAAACTAGCGCGCACGTCCTGGCAAGTAGATTTGAAAACCTACACTTACACCTAAACCGTTAGCACCGCCACCTGAGTTAAGGTTAGCTTTGCTGTAGTTGTATCCTAACGTGGTTTCCAATGCTACGTTACGCGTAATAAAGTGCGCATAACCACCAGCAATACCTGCTTCGAAGGAAGCTCCGCTACCAATTGAAGATCCACCGATACCTACGTTACCATGGCCAAAGAAACGGCCTGTTGAACTTGATCCTTCTGGGAAATAATAACGAACAAATGGTGCGATACCATAGTTCCATACATTGTCTCCTCCGCTAACTGTTTGTAAACCTAAAGCTGCTTGCGCACCAATAGCAATACCGTCAGAAATAAAATAACCCGCACGTGGATTCAATTGGATGTTGAAATTTTCACCTTCAAAGCTATAACCAAGGCTACCTACGGAACCACCTACCATCCAGTTACCTTGACGGATTGGATCCATGCCCACATTCTCAGAAGTTTGAGGTAGAGTTTCCACACGCTGAGCGAATGAACCAAAAACAATACCTAATGCGAATAAACCAGATAATAAAACTTTTTTCATAATATACAAATTTAGTTACGTTTCACAAGTATGCAACTACTATGCCACATTATGTAGCTTTCTTTCTAAAGGGAATAAATAATCTCTTAACGCAATAAAGATCAAGTAATTTTTAAATTTTTAGACTGTTATTTTTGCTGTAGGAGTATGGCTGTTAACTCTGGAATCGATGTGTGTAATTGGTCAACCGCGATGTGTGCTTTTTGATAATGTGGCGCCCGTTCATCGAGTTTTTCAGTAATAAATTGCAGTAGTTTATCTCCTGTTAAGCCTTTTAATGCAGGGCGTTTATTGACGTCTGAGGCATTCAGTCGCGCCCATAGTGATTTTGGACTGTGCTCCAAATACACCACTGTGCCATGCTGTACAATCCAGTCCATATTGTCATAAAAGCAAGGAGTGCCACCGCCTGTTGAGATGACGACATTTTGAAGAATATTTTTCTTAAGGAGCTGACTTTCAACTTTTCTAAATTCTTCTTCCCCATATAAGGAAAAATAAGCGGGTATAGTCATGCCTACGTGTTCTACTAACTGCTCGTCCAAATCAATAAAAGTTCGTTGCAGTGCCTTCGCTAGTTTCTTGCCCCAGGTGGTTTTGCCACTACCCATAAAGCCCACAATAAATATCGGTTTAGACATGCTTAATTAGCTGATGGCGTAAATTGCTTGTTGATGAATTTTGATTCCAGATCCTCCTTGTTCGGAAAAGTATGCTTCGACCATTTTTTAATTACGGTCCCATTTTGCATCAGCATGACACCCGGATTAGAGCGAACCATACTTTTTAGTGGAACCAGGTCTGCGTTGAATGTTTCCAATACAAGATTGAGCTGGTCGTTTACAAACACGACATTCTGTGGTGAACTGGCTGTCAGTAGCACCGCACGAATAGGATAATCTTCCGAAATTTCCCGAATTGTTGTATTGATGCGGTCCAATGCCAGCAAATCTACCGAGGATAATTTAGTCACGTCGGTGCTTACTACAATAAAATTAAAATAAGGATTGGTCAGAATTTCTTGTGTGACATCATTTCCTTCCAAATCACTAATAATAAGATCTGCAATAGCCGGTTCGAATCCTTTTTTAATCAAGGTAGATTTAGGATCTCCTACGATTTCCCAATTTTCATCTTCCCAGATCTTCTCCTCCATATATTGTTTGTCATTGACCGTTTTGGATTCGCCAGTCGATTTATTTTTCAACGTATAGATATGTTCATATTCATCCGCTTCAGCATCGTCTGGGATCATCATTTGTTGCGGCAGATTGCTTCCTTCCCGGTAAGGTAGAAAATCGATAATTGGCAGAAAGTTCATGGTATAAATTCCTACACCAAAAGACAGCATAACAATCAGAATCGCTAATAGATTATTGCTGAATCGACTTTTAATTAGTGGCGTAATCTGATGTCTAAAACGTACTATGATCAGAATTAAACCAAGCAACACCAAGTCTTTAATGAAAGACTGCCAAGGTGTAAGAGGTATGGCGTCGCCAAAACATCCGCAAGAAGTCACCACCTCAAAAAAGGCAGAGTAGAACGTCAGGAATGTAAAGAAAATGGTTAGCACAAGCAGTCCCCAACTCACCTTATTGCGGGCAAGGCCCAACAACAATAACGCGCCAAGTATAATTTCGAACGCACATATACACACAGCAATCCACGTACTATATTCATCCAACATGGATAAATTAAAGACCTTAAAATATTCTTCCAGCTTGTAGCCAAAACCCTTTGGGTCATTGGCTTTAATCAGTCCAGAAAATATAAAAAGACATCCTACAAGAATCCTAGATAGGATTAACAAGATATTGGGACGCTTTTTTAGCGGTTTTGCAGTGGTGTATAGGGCAGCAGTGTTCATTATCACAGTGTTTTAGCAGGTAGTCCTAATTTAATTAATGCGAATACGGCATAGTTAAGCATGTCTTGATAATTGGCTTGCAGCCCTTCAGATACCAGTGTTTGGCCATTGTTATCCTCAATTTGCTTGACGCGATGTAGTTTGGTAAGAATCAAATCGGTCAACGACGAAATACGCATATCTCGCCAGGCTTCACCATAGTCGTGGTTCTTAGCCAGCATCAACTCACGGGTTTCTCTAATCTTTTCATCATAGCGATTTTCTGCTTCGCGAGTTTCCAAGTCTAAGTTGCCTTCTACACCCAGATCCAACTGCACCATAGCGATTACACAATAGTTTACAATGCCAATATATTCCTCGATCACACCTTCTCCAACCTTCGAAACTTTTTTCACTTCAAGTGTGCGAATACGTTGCGCTTTGATAAAAATCTGGTCGGTAATCGAAGTGGGGCGCATTACCCTCCATGAAGTGCCGTAGTCAATTGTTTTTTTTATAAATAAAGTGCGGCAATGATCTATTATCTGATTGTATTCTGTGCTTGTATCCATATCATATTTTCGCTATTGATAGCGTCGTACAAAAGTAGGAAACAATATACAAATAGTATTTATTCTGTCGAAATGGATTTTATTCCCTTTTGTGGGTAGGGCTGTTTCGTTACAGTTTACTATTCTGGAAATATTTATCTTCGTAGAAAGTAAGGGCATTTTTTCAAGATTACTATTCGTATAAGCAGTTTGCGCTTGCATAGATTTGTTACATAAACACCGCTTTATTCCATGAATATAAAGAAACCAGAGATACGTGAAGTAGAAATCATCCGGTATGTAATGCCGTTTCGGGAAGGGGGATCATTGCCTGCCTTGGTAGATGCCGATGATGATTTCAGTTACGTGATTAAATTTCGCGGAGCAGGGCAGGGAAAGCGTGTTCTGGTGGCGGAGCTCATTGTAGGCGAAATCGCTCGATGGCTCGGTTTGCGTATGCCGGAAATGGTATTTGCCGAGTTGCACGAAGCATTCGGCAGAACAGAGCCCGACGAAGAAATTCAGGATCTTTTGAAATTTAGTGTTGGCAAAAATTTAGGTGTACACTATTTGAATGGCGCCATTACTTTTGATCCTAATGTAGAGCAAATCACCGCCATGGAAGCTTCCAAAATAGTGTGGTTGGATGCGTTGATTATGAACGTAGATCGAACGGTGCGCAACACCAATATGTTGATCTGGAATCGGGAGCTTTGGCTAATTGATCATGGCGCTTCGCTCTACTTTCATCACAATTGGGATCATTGGGAAGATCAGGTGGCAAAACCTTTTATCCAAATCAAAGACCATGTATTGTTGAAGCAGGCAACTCAAGTTCGGGAAGTGGATGTACAGTTTCGGGCCCTGTTTACGGAAGAAAACTTGTGGAAGGTATTATCTGCCGTACCAGATGAGTGGTTACAGGAAGAGGGACGATCGGCTACGGCAGATGAAGTTCGGCAGATATATGTTACTTTTCTTTCCCAACGCGTACAACAGTCAATCCTATTTTTAGATCAAATCGATAAAGCGCGTGAAGGTAGAATATGAGTATTCGGTGATTCGTTATGTACCGAGGGTAGAGCGAGAAGAATTTATAAATGTGGGCGTGCTGCTGTATTGCAAACGTAAACGTTATGCGGCAATACGTTGGGCGGTTGACGATGCGAGATGCCAGTGTCTTTCTGTAGAAGCGGACGTAGCGTACCTAAAAGCATACTTGCAATCACTGGAAGGAATTTGTGCAGGTAATCCAGACGCAGGGCAGTTAGCACTATTAGAACAAGCTGAGCGTGTGCGTTGGATTACGGCCAACCGAAGTACCTGGATACAGTGCGCACCGGTACACGTAGGACTGTGTACTGATCCGGAAGAAACATTACAACAGTTATTTCATCGATTAGTTCTATAAGGTTGATCGATTATAAAGTATATTTGTGTGGTTAATGACGAAGGAAATGGAAGAAGAATTTTATCAGCATCTCTTTTTAAAGCAGCAAGAAGCCCAGAACATGCCGAGTAATGTACGGATATGGGAGTGGGCGCGCGATATATTTCGTTTGCTTTTTCCAGAACGAAATCCAAAGAAGATGTATTCTGTGGATGTACTGAAGGCTAGCTTTAAGCAGTTGGAAAACGAGTTTTATGATCTGTTGCAAGGCAGTAAGGATTGTGGCAACTGTAACCATCGGGCTATTGTAGAAGATTTCTTTAGCGCATTACCCAAATTATATGAATTGATGCTTACTGATGCACAGGCCATTCTGGATGGCGATCCTGCGGCACAGAGCTTACGCGAAGTGGTGCGTACTTACCCCGGGTTTCTGGCTATGTGTATGTATCGGATGGCGCATCAGCTCTGGCTCTACGAGCTCCCTTTAATTCCACGCGTTCTAACGGAGTATGCACATGAAAGAACAGGGATCGACATTCATCCCGGCGCAAACATCGGAGAATACCTGCATATTGATCATGGTACTGGTGTCGTGATCGGAGAGACCACGATAATCGGTAATCATGTTAAATTATATCAAGGGGTTACATTGGGCGCATTGAGCGTAGAGAAGGTGCTTGCCGGCAAACAGCGTCATCCGATTATTGAGGATCATGTCATTATCTATGCGGGTGCTACTATTTTGGGAGGAGAAACACGTATTGGCCATCATTCTATTATCGGTGGCAATGTGTGGCTTACCAGTAGTATTGAACCATATACCACCGTTTATCATCAACCAAACACCAAATTCTTCGAATCAAAACCAATCCTATAATGGGCAGTATCATTGACACTATTGGCAACACGCCGCTCGTAGAGATTACTTCTTTTCATACTAATCCTGCTGTGCATATCTACGCGAAAATGGAGGGTAACAATCCGGCAGGTTCTGTTAAAGATCGCGCCGCACTAAATATGATCCGTTCTGCATTGGAAAGAGGAGATATTAGCCCCCAATCTACCTTGATAGAAGCAACCAGTGGGAATACGGGCATCGCGCTCGCCATGATCGCAGGGATGTATAAAGTACCTATCGAGTTGGTCATGCCTTCCACATCTACGCGCGAGCGTGTGCTCACGATGGAAGCTTTCGGTGCAAAAGTAACCTTGTTGGAATCTATGGAAGCAAGTCGGGATTATGCAGAGGAGAAATCGCAAAAATCGGGTTACTTTTTATTAAATCAATTTGCAAATCCAGATAACTATAGAGCGCATTATCAAACTACTGGACCCGAAATATGGAAAGATACGAACGGGCAGATCACGCATTTTGTCAGCGCCATGGGTACTACAGGTACGATAATGGGTTGTTCTAGGTTCTTCAAAGAAAAAGACCCGGCTATTCAGATTGTTGGATGTCAACCCACGGATGGTTCATCCATTCCAGGAATTCGGCGATGGCCTCAAGAATACCTGCCCAAGATATTTGAAGCTTCCCGAGTAGATCGTGTAATCGATATCGACCAGCAAGATGCCACTATGCGCACGCGCGAGCTAGTAGCGAAAGAAGGTATCTTCGTTGGTATGAGTACAGGCGGAGCATTTCATGCTGCACTACAAGTGGCGCATGAAATAGAGCAGGGAACTATTGTATTTATTGCGTGCGATCGTGGTGATCGCTACTTGAGTTCCGATCTCTTCACTGCATAAAAAATATTAGCTCCCCTTATTATTTTATCTCTCTAGACCAAACTTCGTGAATCTTATCTCCTTTTGAGCTGAGACCTTTATGATGCCATTGTCCATCTTTGATTTCTCCATCAAACTGCAATGAGGAACCTATACGCGTATTGTCACGAGAGAAGAAGAGCAGGTGTTCGGCATATTTATTATTTTTGAATGTGTACTGTCCACCGCCTGTGCCGTAGAATCCTCGCTGTGCCGGGTTGATAGCGATCCACTGGAAGTAACCATCTACTAAAAGCTTGATGGTTTTTCTATCACCACGTTTCATAGTCGTCATTTCATTGTCTTGCTGCCTTCCTGTGATACGCCAAAGTCCATTCAATTCCTGAGATTCGGCCTCTTGTTTCACCCAGATGCTACCGGACTGATCTTTTATATTTTCGCCTTCCATGCTAATCACATGCTGGATTGATTTTCCTACAGCGATTGAATCGATATCGTTATATTCTGTTTTTATGCTTATCGTAGACCCGTCGAAGGAGAAAGGACCTCCCATAGTAGAAAGGTATACTTTATCGTTGTAATGCGTCATGGAACTATAGCCATCCACGAATAACCACAAGGTATAGGCATCTTCGTGTTTCATGAGGTATGCACCCTGTAATTTCGTAGTCTGAGCCTGCGAGATTGTAATTGTCAGGATGAGTAAGAAAAAAGGAAGCACATATCGTCTCATATCTAATCGCGTTTAGGTTTGCTATGATAATCAACAAATTGTATTCGTAAAAGTTTGATTTATAGCCTCATTGAGCATTCTGTTACAATCGTGACCAGTAAACTGCTGGTGTTCTATACTTTTGGCTTATTATTTGGTCATTAACTTTAGTGTGCATCATGATGAAAGACGAGCACACATTTATATTAACCCACATGATCTTCATACAAGACAGTCAAACCCAGTATATAACGCATCCTGCTATTGGAGAAAAAGCAAAGGGGCTCTTTATGCTAAAGCAATTTGATCTTGACACACCGCGATGGGTGGTGTTGCCTGCAGATTTTATGGCCGAAGCATTTAAGAATCTTTCTTCTCTCTCTAATACTAGAGATTTACTCCGCGCGATAGATGATTATGTATTCCCGGCTTCTGTAGAAGCCGAACTTGCACTCTTTTTCTCGCATGATGCGCATCTTGCGGTACGACCTTCGGCTTGGTTAGAGCATGGTCATGAAGATGCTTTTGTCGGTCAATTTGATAGTTTTCTAGCCGTACCACGTGCGCATGTTCTTCAAAAAATCAAGGCGATTTGGCGATCCATATTTTCAGAAAAAGTACTTTCTTATCGTGCAGCGCACCGTTTGGGGCCAAGTTTGGGCATTGCAGTGATCATTCAAGAGGTGGTTGAGGCTCAATCCTCTGGAATCGCTTTTGGCTTGCATCCCACACGTGGTAGTCGGAAAGAGAAATTTGTCTCTGCCGTGTTTGGAATCGGTGGAATTGTCTCTGCTGATTTGGAGGCCGATACATATAGCGTTACAGAAGGAGGTATAGATCGACAAATAGTGCGAAAGCGAGAGAAGTTGACTGTCCAGAAAGATGGTACGATAACTACTGACGAAGTTTTAAGGATTCATCAACATGATCAGGCGGTAGCAGATGAACACCTGCTCACGTTGTCCAAAGCACTGGACAATCTCCGAGAAGAAAATCAACAGTTTTATCAACTGGAATTTGCGATACGCGACGAAAAATTGTACATCCTGCAAGCACAGCCAATCTGGCGATTGGATAAGCTGCCGGATACGTCCGGAGAATATACCATATGGGATAATGTTGCCTATGCTGAACATTTTGCTGGTGTTACTACACCATTAGCCTTTTCCTGCATTAAGACCTATACAGAGGCAGATCAGAAGATTAGAGCCTCTTTCTTCGGCGCTTCAAAGGCGACCTTGAAAAGATATAAAGGGATCTTCTCCAGTGCAGTGGGGCTAATTAATGGTCGTCTCTACAGCAATTTGCGCGCGCACCAAACTTTAGAAGCCATGCTGCCAAGTAGTCGCGTTGATGTCCATTTCCTACCTTCTAAGCGCCGTACAGCACACGATTTCGGTACCGCAGAAATTTATCCTGGATCTGCAAATGAAGCCTGGTGGAACCTGGTGCTATTGATGGGAAAAATGGTGAGCCGCTACCGTTCGCTTTCTCGCGAAGGAGATGAGTTTAGGAAATATGTAGAAAAAGTGATACGCAGATATCAAAATCTGGATTGGCAGATGAAGAATCCGCACGAACTAATGCAGCTTTATCTTCAATTAGAGCGTACTTTACTCACCAAATGGGATATTCCTTTCCAAGTAGATTTCTTTTTTCAGGTACATTTCGGGTGGCTTCAAAAGCAAATAATGCCCTTTTCTATACATTCAAATCCGGTGGTGGCAACTGATTTATTGCTGGATGCCAAAGCCTTGGCGACACATTATCCGTTGCAACGTAGAATAGAAATAGCACAAAAAATTCATGCTTCCGCCTTCTTAAAGACATTGTTTGAGACCGAGGGTACAAAGCAGATATGGCATTTCATTCAACATGATAATCGGGAAGAGACAGTAGGATTACGGCACACCATTGAAGATTATTTGGCACATACAAATACGCATAATATGGTGTCAAAACATTCCCATTTTTATGTCGATCATGATAGTCCTGATGATCTGATTGCCACATTGAAATATTATTTACACCGCCATATCAGCGACTTGGATCATGCAAGACACGTAGAAGCTCAAGTGCAGGCCGCTGCAGAAGAAAAAGCAAATCACCATTTTCGGCGAAGCCCTATTAAACGATGGTGGTACAATAAAACCTTGCGCAAGACCCGCGAAATGCTTCGCATGAAAGAGGATTTTCAGTATGATTATATACACGTGTTGGGCATCGTTAAACAGGTGTTTTCGGTCATAGGCAAAAGGTTTTCGGAAGAGGGGATATTAGAGTTTGAGAGCGATATATTCTTCCTTAGTAAAGAAGAAATTTTTGCATTTATTGAAGGAAGCAGTATTACCACAGACCTCAATGGCCTAGTGGCGGTTCGAAAAGAAGAATACGAACGATTCCAGTCCATGCCTGCGCCTGCTTCTCCAATAGCCACATTTGGTATACCCTACAAGAGCAATGACTTTTTTGCGGCAGCAAAGGAGTTTGTGCAGCACGACAAGCTATGTGGTGTGGTAAGTTGTCAGGGAAAAGTGCAGGGAACCGTTAGAATATGGAAAGGTGATGAAGATTTTGTAATGGCAGAAGGGGAGGTTATCGTCGCGAAATCTGCTCATTGGAGGATAGAAAAAGAACTTTCTGGCGCTGGCGCCTTGCTATTGGAAAAGGGATCTGTATGGAGTCCGCTCTCCGTATTAGCCCGACAATTGAATGTGCCTTCCGTCGTAGAAATTGATGGTTTACTAAGCTATCTGAAGGATGGTGATCTGGTGGACGTGGACGCGATAAGTGGAGAGATCAAGAAGATTGAAAAATAATTTCCGTAATTCAATTATCATAAATAAAATGGGCCTATTTGTGAAAATAGGCCCATTTTATTTATGATTTGTTGGAGGATGATATCACATTTTCGTCATCCAGCTTTTCAATTTTTTCTCTCTGACCTGTATCCGGATCGTATTCATATTCTCTTTGCTCAATGACTACAGCAAATGATGAGGGCTGTATACCGTGACCATAGCGTATCGCATATCGTTTTGTGAATTCTGCACCAAAGAAGATAATAGCCGAGGTGTAATATACCCAACTTAATAGAATGATGATGGATCCAGCTGCACCAAATGCACTAGCTGTTGCATTGTTCGAAAGGTAAACCGAAATGCCCCACTTACCAAGCATAAATAGTAAGGATGTAAATATAGCTCCCCCCAGAATATCTTTAAAGCGCACTTTGGCATCGGGTAATACTGAAAATATAAAGCCGAATAGGGTGCCTATTACCACAAAGGTTACTGCTGTGTTTACCCAATCAATAAGATCGATATTGATCCAAGAAAAGGTATTGCCTATTTGTGTGGATAATAAACCAATAACACTACTCAAGATTAGTGATGCCATCAGTAGAAAGGCTAAGCCCAAAATCATGGAAAAGGACAATAATCGGTTAATGATCATCTTCAGCCATCCTTTTTTTGGTTTTGGTTTCACATTCCAGATGGTGTTAATCGATTGTTGTATATTGACAAAGATGGTGGTCGATGTAAATATCAAAGTACCTATACCGATAATGAAGCCAATGTTTGACTGAGAATCAGCAGATATCTTTTGGATTGCTGACTCTAACATCACAGCGATATCTGCACCAAATAAAGCCGTAAGTTCTTCCATCACTTCGGTCTGTGCCCCGTCATTGCCACCAATTTGGTTTCCGTAGAAAAAGCCCAATGTCCAGATCAGGATCATGACTAGAGGGCCAATAGAAAATACGGTATAATACGATAGCGCAGCGCTCATCTTGAGACAGTCGTGCTCCATGAAACCCATGGCAGCATCATAAACCAGTCTGAAATAATCTTTAATCTTTTGCAACATAAAACCTGAGAAATAAATAAATATTCAAATATGGCATCAGGTATTTAGGGATGTACACGCTATTCTTCCCCGGCGTAGATTTCGTTGACTACTTTTTCAGATTTCTCCAAAATCACTTTACGTCGCAAGCTCAATTTTGGAGTAAGTTCGCCGTTATCTATGGTCCACTCTTTGGGTAGAAGTACGAATTTTTTAACTTTTTCCCATTTTCCAAACTTGGTCATTGCCGTATTTATGATCTGATCATATTTTTCAATAACCTCTTTCTGGGCGATCAATTCTTCTCTGGAAGAGAAAGATATGCTCTTATGTTCAGCCCATTTTTCCAGATCTTCAAAATTTGGAATTATCAATGCACTCGGAAAGCGGCGGTTTTCCCCAATTACCATCACCTGACCAATAAACGGAGATTCCATCAATTTGTTTTCCAAAACTTGTGGCGCTACATATTTTCCACCTGCAGTTTTAAACATTTCTTTTTTACGATCTGTGATTCGTAAGAATCCATCGGATGTAAGCTCACCAATATCACCAGTATGGAAATAGCCGTCCTGATCAAAAACTTCCTGCGTTGCCTTATCGTTTTTATAGTATCCCTTAGAAATACTAGGTCCTTTAACCATGATCTCTCCATCTTCTGCGATCTTCACATCCAAATTAGATAGTACATGCCCAACGGAACCAAATTTCACACCGGAATCATCTGAGGAGTTTACGGAAATCACCGGAGACGTTTCTGTCAATCCATATCCTTCCAATACACGAATATCTGCAGCCCAGAATACGCGAGCGAGCCTTTCTTGCAACGCAGCACCACCAGATACGATGATCTTTACCTCACCGCCCAATGCCTGTTGCCATTTAGAAAAAATCAACTTGCGTGCAATGTTGAGTTGTATATTGTACCACAAGGAATTTTTAGCGGGTTCCTGATATTTGTGTCCCAGATTTAGGGCCCAGAAAAATAGCGCTTTTTTGATCCCAGTAAGATCCTTGCCTTTTGCCACAATCTTATCGTATACTTTCTCCAATACACGCGGTACCGTCGTAAAGAATTGTGGTTTCACTTCATTGATGTCTACCACAATATTATCCAAGTTCTCCGCATACCAAATTTGGATCCCTTTTGAAAAGTATAAATAGACCACCATGCGTTCAAAAATGTGCGATAATGGTAGAAAACTTAGCGATTTCTTGTATGCATCTGGCACCAGGTGTTGACAAGCAAGCACATTACTAATAAGATTCTTATGAGAAAGATAAACTCCTTTTGGTGTACCCGTAGTTCCCGATGTGTATATCAAGGTCAATAAATCGTCTTCTTGTACAGCATCATTATGAACGCTCAGGTCTACACTATCTTGCTCCCTGCCCACCGCGATCAAATCATGTAGGGAAGATTCACCATCTACCTCGTCAATGGTGAAAATTGACAAGTCAGGATGTTGTTCACTGATGGCTTCTTTAATTTTATCCAGAAGGTCCCGATTACTTACAAACAATGCTTTAATTTCGGAATCACCAATAATGAATCCCAAATCTTTAACAGATAAAGTGGGGTACAATGGCACCGTCGCTACGCCAATCTGGTTACATGCGAAGTCAATCATGTTCCATTCAGGCCGATTGCCCGACATTAAACCAATACGATCTCCTTTCTTTATTCCCTTTGCCAGCAAACCTTTACTGGTAAAATCCATGTTCTGGACAAACTCGTCTGTGGACATGGTTTTCCAGGAATCACCTTTTCTTCCGGCCACCATTATTGGCTTTGCGTGATTGTCACGATAATGGTGAATAATATCAAATATTCGCTTAAAGTCGCTCATCGTTTTGAAGGGTAAATTTGTGGTTTATAACAATTTGTGGCTCAAGTATGTTTACGAAGTTACTGTTTTTTGCTAGAAATAATAAGTTTTAATATAGGTTAAAGGTGAAATAACGTTAAATTTGCTTTTTTGTATGATAAACATTCGTATAATCGCAAATCATTAACAATAGTAAAGAACACTATGACATTAAGCACAAAATTTTATCTGCTATTATCACTAACATTCTTGTTTTCAGCCAGTGCATTTGCACAGCTCAGTTCACAACATGCAGCGGGTGTTCGCTTCGGTAGTGCTACGGGGTTTACCTATCGCTATGCATTAAATGATGTGAATGCTGTGGAAGGAATTTTAAGTGTGCAGAGCAATTCTACTTCTAGTCGCTTTCGCCTGGTTGGTTTGTATCAATACCACCAGCCCATTAATGAAGATTTTAGCTGGTATTGGGGTTACGGTGGTAGTATTGGCTCTTATACCACAAAAGCTTTTCAAACCCAGCAACCAGACGGATCGGTTAATTTGCACCCGCGCAGTTCGGAGTTAGCATTAAGTGTTGATGGTATTGCCGGGGTAGAATATAATATACCAACCACGCCAATCGCTGTCTCGCTGGATATCAAACCGTATTTTGACTTTTTGCAATCATCTAGTTTTCGTATAATAGATACCTTCGGGTTTTCGGTGCGTTATCAATTCTAGCACGTGGTCAACTGAGTTGATTCACCATAATTTTATTCTATGAAAACAGTTGCATTTTTCGGTATGCTTGTACTTTCTCTGATTTTAAATCCGCCAGCAGGTACAGCGCAATCTTACGATATGTTTGTCGGCACCTATACCAGCGGTACGGGCAGCAAAGGAATTTATAGATTTAACTTCGATGCAGCGACAGGAGATGTTAGGCCTGTCTCTACCATGGAATCTCCGAATCCATCCTTTCTAGCGAGATTTGAGAATCGCTTACTTGCCGTAAACGAGGGGGACGGGGAGCAAGCGACGCTTTCGCTTTTTGATATTTCGACTGCCAAAGAAAAATTATTAGATAAATCCACGACTTTAGGAGACCATCCTTGTCATGTCGCATTCGATCCAGCGGGAAACATAGCGCTGGTATCTAATTATTCTGGTGGTTCACTAGCATTGTTTAGTCTGGTCGATAATCGTAGCAAATTAATCTTACACGATTTATTAGAATATGAGGGAGGCGGGCCGGATACGGATCGCCAGAAACAAGCCCACATACATTCCGCATTTTTCAATGATGAGTTAGCTTATGTGTCAGATTTGGGAAGTGATAAGATTCATGTGTATAGTTTAAGCCATGATGGTACAGATTTACGCAATGGTGCACTAACGCTCAATGAGCAGAGCATTATCCATACGATCAAAGGGGGAGGTGCTAGGCATTTGACCTTTAGTGCTGATGGGCATACATTGTACACAATACAAGAACTCACTGGACAAATTGCTGTTTTTAGGAGAGAAGAAGGAGAATGGATGCTTAAGCAAGTAGAGTCTCTATACGGCGATGGCTTTGAAGGAAAGCAGGGGGGAGCAGACGTGAAAATCTCTCCGGATGGTGGTAGTTTGTATGCCACAAACCGAGGAGATGCAAATCTTATTTTGCATTACACGGTATTGCCAAACGGTTTGCTGGAATGGCGAAACAAATACAGCGTACAAGGAGCTGGCCCAAGAAATTTTGCTATTACTCCCGATGGCGCTTATGTGCTAGTTGCCAATCAGCAAACGAACCGAATTGTCGTATTCAAGCGGGATGCTTTTACCGGTGATTTGGAAGATACCGGCAAACGCATCGAGGTACCTGCACCCGTATGTATTATATTTTAATGATCAGCTGTTTCAGAATTGATCTGCAGATGGTCGAACTGTTTACCGAAAAGCGATTTTTCTGATATTTTTGAAAAGCCTGTATTTAAATATAGGCTTTTTGCTTTTGGATTCTCTTTGTCTACTAACAAGCCGATAGTCGCTTTCCGCTGCCTTACATAAAAATCAATAATATGCTGTAGCAAGAGCTTGCCTATGCCCATGCCTTGTGCGTGTGATGCAACAGCAATCGTGTCCAGATAGATTTCCCCAGATGCTGTTTCGTCAAATACATCCGGGCTATGTTGGTACTGCTGGTGTATAAATTCCAATACAGGAGTTCTTAGCCGATTTAGATCAGTACCGTCATATAAACAAGCCTGCCCCAAAATATCTCCATCTACTTCCGCTACCCAGATGTTCTCGTAGGAGTATTGATTATCCGGTTGAGCGATCAAATAAGTTAAGAACTTAATGGCTTTTTCTTCTTCTTTTGAGCCAATTAAATAATCGACAACCTCTGCCATTGCTAACCTTAGTATGGTAGCTAATCTACTGGCATCCTCTGGAGTAGCTTTTCTGATTTGTACTTTCATAATAAGTGCTATAAACTATGTGTAAAATGAAAAATGCCGACGTTTGTTTGACGTCGGCATTTTGTGATTTATTAGATAAGCGATTTGCTTATTTATCTAATTGTTCAAATTTATCGTAGTCAATTTTTGTTGATTTCAATTTGATGACACCTTTCAAGTAATCGAATACTTTCAATGCTTTTGCTTCTTCAAACAAACGGTTAGCTTGTTCTCTGTCTTGAAGCAATTGCATAGCGAATTGATTCAATTGCTCATCTGTAGGCTCCTCGTTGATGTTGTACATCTTGATTTGCGAATAGATACGTTCTTTAGCTAAAGCAACTACTTCATCGTATTTTACTTCTAAGTTATTCGCCGTTACGATGCGGTTCTCGATCAATGTCCATTTCAGGTTTTTCAAGAAATCTTCGAATCCACCTTCCAACTCTTCGTCAGAGATTTCTGGATTCGTTGCTTTCAACCAACGCTTTAAGAATGGCTCTGGGAATGAAGCTTCTACTTTGTCCATACCAAAAGTATAGATATCGTTACGCAATCTTTGATCAGAGTTTTGTTTGAATAGGTTTTCCACCTCTTCCTTCACTTTTGCTAGAAATTGCTCTTCTGTGGTTACTTCACCAGCAGGGAAAAGCTTGTTGAAGAATTCTTCGTTCAATTCTGCTTCTTCCAGTCGGTTGATGTTTTTCACGGTCAACTCAAATTCTGTTACCTCTAAATCTTTTGCCTCATCTTCTGTGATGCCTAGCAAGCGAGCGATGTCGGCTACTTTGAAAGCTTTTTTGATGTCGAATTTAACCGTGTCATCTTTCTTCAAGCCGATTAAAGATTTTTTGATGGCAGCATTTTCTACTAAATCTGTACGTACAGATGTTGTTTTCTCTATACCGTCTTCTTTGTTTTGTTTTAAAGCAGCATATAATACATCGCCTTCTTCGGAAACCTCTGGATTGATCATCTTTCCGTAGCTTCTACGCAGATTTTTTACGCGTTCTTCTAAGGTAGCCGTATCTGCAGCAATATCATATGCTACGAATTCTGTATCTGCTGAAAACGGAACGTCGAAAGCAGGAGCTAAGCCGATCTCATACTCAAAAGAAAAAGCATCATTGAAGTCCCAGTTGTACTGAGTAGACTCTTCCTCATCTTTTGGAAGTGGTTGACCTAGTACTTCCAGCTTTTGCTCAGTGATATAGGTATTGATTTGATCACCTACCAAACGGTTAACTTCATCAAACAAAATTGATTTTCCATACGTACGTTTGATATGGCTTGTAGGTACCATTCCTGGACGGAATCCTGGTAACTTTGCTTTTTTAGCCTGATCTTTAATGGCTTTATCTACTTGAGGATTGTAATCTTCAGGTGCCAAGTCAACCGTAATGCTGGCGTTGATGTCGTCTATTTTCTGGTGTGAAATATTCATACTCTTTTTGTAGCGTAGTTTTAAAATCGCATTAATAAAAAAATCCTCCCGATATGTATTGGTCGGGAGGATTTTGAGTGCGGAAGAAGGGACTCGAACCCCCACGCCTTGCGGCGCCAGATCCTAAGTCTGGTGCGGCTACCAATTACGCCACTTCCGCAGTTAGGATTTTTTATTGTGCCACAAAGATAAGGCGCGGATTGATATTTGTCAAGTGTTTTTGTGTTTTTATTTGTTGAAAATTAGTGTGTGTTCTGTAAATGCGTGGTAATGATGTGCTTAAATTGCTATATTTTTTGTCCGGAGAAATAACAAGCACGGCATCTGGGTTCGTAACTTTCTTTTTCACCCAGCATCACGCGCTCCTCGCGTTCATTCAAGCGATACGAATAGGCTGCGGGTACCCCGCATCGCACACAAACTGCATGCACCTTAGTTACATGCTCTGCGATAGCCATTAACGCGGGTATAGGGCCAAATGGCTGGGCTTTGAAATCCATATCCAATCCAGCCACTACCACGCGAATCCCTCGGTTTGCCAATTGCACACACACATTAGGAAGCTCCTCATCAAAAAACTGCGCTTCATCGATTCCTACAACTTTGGTATCGGCACTGAGTAAAAGGATGGCGGAAGAATGTGCCACTGGAGTGGAGGGGATGCTATTGCTATTATGCGAGACGATGAGCTGTTCATCATAGCGAATATCTACCTCTGGCTTGAAAATCTCTACAGGCAACTTCGCAAACTGTGCTCTTCGTAGTCGACGAATCAGTTCTTCCGTCTTGCCAGAAAACATGGAGCCTGTGATTACCTCAATACTTCCGATAGGAGAAGTACGATGTTGCGTGAAATTATGTTCAGAGAAAAGCATCATCTAATGAGCATGTTTTAAGTAAGGGTAAGTGAAGTTTTGCGTAGGCAAACCAGTGTGCTAATATCGAAATTAAATGTTATTTTTGACGAACAGGAGCGAGCCTAAAAAAGCAAGGATGTCAGTTTCAGTTTTTTAATTTTTGACTAAACTTTTGATACCGTGTTCTGTTACCTGATAGGTATAATTATTATAAAAACAAATATTTCGTCTATGTCGTATTCAGAGAACGATGTTCTAGCAAAAGTGGGAGACTTACTCGTTGAGATCAATGAAGAATATGCAGCCGTGCAGGAGCAAGATGGGGAGTTCGCAGCTATAAAATTTGGGATGTTAGCTGCAAAAGCTAAGTACCTGGCAGCACACTTGGATCTCTTAAGTCAATTAGGTGCTCAGAAATCAGATGCGACAACGACTTCCGTAAAATCGGCATCCGACATAACGTTCACTCCAGCTACTGAACAGTTAGAAGAGGAGGATAATATGCCTGAAATCCAAGGCCAGAAAACTTTATCAAATGAGTCATCGGATAACGAAGAAAAGACTCCTGAGCCTGAGCCGGAAGAGGAAGAACCAGCGGTAGAAGAACCGGAGCCAGAGGAGGAAGAACCAGCGGTAGAAGAGCCAAAGGAGGAGGAAGAGAAACCCGCCAATCAGCAAGCTGAAGCGGAGGAAAAGAAACCTGCCCAAACACCCAAAGAAGAAGTTTCTATTAGCGAATGGCGAACATCTGCTGAAAAAAATGAAACAGAAAAGCAGGGGAATGACGGAGAAGCTGTGGTCAAATCCGTGATAGAAGAAAGCCGTACGGTAGAAGTGAGCCAGCCTGAGCGAAAAGAGCCAGAAGCTCCGGCAGCAAGCAGTCGTCCATTAACATTAAATGAGATGATTCAGCAACAGCGACGTGCCGGGTTGACCAATGCTAATCAGTTTAAGACGCCTGCTAGTAAGACAGAGCAAATTGTCGATCTTAAAACAGCCGTGAGCTTGAATGATAAACTGTTGTTTATTAAAGATTTATTTAATGGTTATAGCTTAGCCTATACAGAAGCGATTGAGCTATTAAACCGTTTTGATAATATGGCAGAGGCTGATGCATTTTTACAAGCCAATTACTCCTTAAAGAATAATTGGGCATCAAAACCGCAAACGGTTGAAAAGCTATACTATATTTTACAAAAGAAGTTTTCCTAAACACCATAAGGTGCTTGCTTAATTTTAGCGGAGATCAAACTGCACCCAATCCTGGCCATCGTGCCCATAAACAAAGTATTTGGCCTGTATGATCTCTGCAAATATCTCTACTTGCTTCAAAAAAGCATTCGCAGAAGCATTTTCAAATACATCCTGTTGTATAATGTAGAGTTCGTTGTTAATGATTGCGGGAGATTGTGCAAGGGAATCTTCTTCCAATACCACCGGTAGATCGGCGTACAACAATTCGTTTTGCTGAACCACGATAATTTTGTCGGCCTCACTAATGTGGAGACTGGCTTGCCAGCTACCGCCTGCAATTTCTAATGCTTCCTTAGTCAATAGACTAAAATCCTGTGAAAGATCCCGAATATTACTCACCAATGCCACACGCGGGCGCGACTCCATCGGAATAAACTTAAGCTTGTGATAGACAATGTCTACTTCTTCCACCAACCGTTCATAAGCAGAGGTGTCTGTCACTTTTAATGTCTGTAGTAATTTTTGGTATTCGCTTTCTCTCTCCATAGTGGCTTGTATTCCAAATTTTGCCAAAGGTACAGAAGCCAACTTAAAAAGCGAGACAACTAGTGATGATTGGTTCGATATTTGATGATTTTTACGGAGAAAAACTAATAAGGAGAGCTATGTTTGATAAATTGTTTCAGGCCCAACAAAAAGCCCAAGAGATTAAAGCGCGTTTAGACAATATTTCGGTATTTGGAGAAGCAGAAGGAGGAAAGATTAAGGTGGTCGCAACAGCTAATAAGGAAGTGAAAGAAATCGCGATTGACCCTATTTATATGGAAAATGCAGACCGCGAAGAACTGGAGGAACTACTAGTCGTAGCAGTTAATAAAGCCTTAGTGCAGGCCGAACAGATTAGTCAAGGAGAGATGCAAGCTGCAACGCAGGATGTGTTAGGCAATCTAGGCGGTCTGGGAGATTTATTTGGTAAAGGATAAGTGACATCCCCATGCTTTGCCTATTGGCTCAGTAAGCAGCGATAGATTGGATAACATATCACAAACAAAATTTTTATAGATGAAAGTAACTTATTACGGACAATCCTGTGTGGAATTTGATTTCGATGGTACAAAGGTTCTGCTGGATCCATTCATATCACACAACCCATTGGCCAAAGAAATCGATCTAGATCGCATTAAGCCAGACTACATTTTCCTAAGTCACGCACACGAGGATCATGTGGCAGATATGGCACATATTCAAAAGCAAAGTAATGCGACAGTAGCTGCTATTGTGGAGACCGCAACCTGGGTGAAAGCTCAAGGAGTGCCGGAGGATAAAGTTATCGATTTTAACTTTGGCGGTACGTTAGATTTGCCGTTCGGAAAAGTCAAGATGGTTTATGCATTGCATACCAACAGTACTCCAGATGGACAATACGCCGGCGTGGCTGCTGGATTCGTATTCTTCGTCGGGGGCAAAAAAATCTACTTTGCGGGCGATACCGCATTAACGTTAGAAATGAAACTATTGGCTGATTTGGATATAGACTGGGCATTCTTACCTATTGGTGGGCACTATACCATGGATGTGGACGACGCCTTGCGAGCAGCGAGTTTCATTAACTGTAAGAACGTGATCGGTGTACATTACAATACTTTTCCTCCTATTTCGATTGATACCGAACAAGCGGCTGCCACATTCAGCGCACAAGGAAAGAAGTTGTATCTACCTTTAATTGGTGGCGAAATCTTGTTGTAGTCTATATCTAGAGTAGATACTAAAAAGGGTGACTTACATAAATGTAAGTCACCCTTTTCTATGCTAGCAAGGCGTATATTATCCTTTGCTAATATGGTAATCTACCAAATCATCAATTGGAGAGCGTAAGATCTTTCCTACTGCCATCCCGTATTGTTTGGCTTTGTCCGAAAGTACGTTTCTGAAATTGTATCCTACAGATCCGATACAGTTAAAAGAGTACGATTGATAATCAGGATATTTACTAACCAGGTTGGAAAAGAAAGCTTCGAAGGCATCATCTACTATAGATCTAGTATATTGTAGGTTTACATTATTATCGTAAACAAATTTACTGAAGCTAGCGCAGAAACGATTTGCCAACGGCTTGGTGTACACGTTATCCATGATCTCATCTGGTGTTAGTTTGTACGTATTGAAGAACACCTCGGCGACATCCTTTGGCATCAAACCACGGATGAAATCCGTTAACAGTTTTTTGCCAATGTAGCTTCCGCTACCCTCGTCGCCTAGAATATACGCTGCCGAATCGATATTATGCGTAATCTTCGACCCGTCATAGATGCAGCTATTGGTTCCGGTACCCAATATGGCAGCAAAGCCAGCCTCAGATCCTAATAAAGCGCGTGCAGCAGCCAATAGATCATGGCCAACTTCTACTTGAGATTGTGGGAATACCACTTGGATAGCATCTTTCACAATATTGGCTTTTTCCTCATTGTGTACACCTGCTCCATAGTAATACACTTCTTTTATTTCTTGAAAAGGAATGTCGTTCGGAAGTCCTTTTTTTAGAGAGGATACAATGTAATTACTATCCACGAAATAGGGGTTGTATCCTTCCGTGTTAAAGTAAATTTTCTTTTTTGAATCGTCCAACAAACACCAGTTTGTCTTGGTAGAACCACCATCAGCAATAACAATCATTATATCGATGTTTTGATTTTAGATATTTGTGTTAGTAATCTTGTGCTTAATATTTTCACCGACGTAGGTTCGTTTCCGCGTCAATGTTTCGCAAAATACATTATTAATCTTTAAAACAATAACAGTTATGGTAAATAAATCCCATCTGCTAGTCGAGATCTATATTCTGAAATTCAAAAAGGCCTTCAATGTGATTTTGAAGGCCTTTTTGAATGACTAAGTAATAAAGTTACTTAGTGTATAATTTACAATTTGTTGAGTGCTTAATGACTGCCTTCTACTTCTATTTTTTCCATATCTATACCTTGTTTTTTCAAGAAGCCTTTTACCATAATAGCAAATAGTATGATATATAAGAATCCGAATACTGGCACGATATAAGAATTGTGGATACCAATGATATCCGCAAGCTTTCCTTGGATAGGAGGCAAGATACCACCACCCAAGATCATCATCACTAAGAATGCAGAGCCTTGTTCTGTGTATTTTCCAAGGCCAACGATAGAAAGGCTGAAGATAGAACCCCACATGATAGAACAAGCTAGACCACCTGCTAAAAACGCATAGATAGCTACCGTTCCTGCGGTAAGCAAGCCAACAACCATGGCAATCAAACCGAAAGATCCGAAAATTACTAAAGTACGGATAGGGCGATCTTTACTAAAGAAGAATGCCGCAATCTGAATGAAAACACAGATTACATAATAATATAATACCGACATATCAAAGCCTGCAAGACTGTTTACACCGATAATTAGCATAAATGCAATTAATGGTACAATCACGATCAGAATCTTTTTGGTATTTGTCATCAGATTAAATGCACTTAATGCACCAGCCCAACGTCCGATCATCATACTACCCCAGTACATCGAGATATATGGTGTGATTTCTGACGATTGTAGATTTCCAAATTCATCCAGCGTTAATAATTCTCCTAAGTTACTGCCGATAGCCACCTCGATACCTACGTAAAGAAATAAGGCTAGCATACCTAATACCAATTGGGGGTATTGCATGGCACCCCATCCTTCCGGTTTCTTCTTCGCACGATTATACGCAAATACCAATCCGCCGACCATCACTACCAACGCAGCAGATAACCAAGCCATGCGTTTCAATTCAAGAGGGTGTCTTAAAGCATCTATTTGGGCAGAAATAGCGGTTTGAGACGTTACATCAATCGCATTGTTCCATTGTTCCTGTAAAGCTTCAATCTGCAGTGCTGCCTCGCTTTTATAGCTTAAAAATACAGGGGCGAAAGCGCAAAACAACAAAACCGTCATAACGATAAGTGTCGTTCTGGCTTTATTAGCAGACTCCATAGGTTCTAGATTGTAGCCTGCGGGTACTTTTTTAGAGAAATAAAACATGGCTGCGGCCAATAGAAATAAGAAGCCCACGCCGATATATAGATACACTACCTTACTCAATGGTAGGTTAGCAATATCTGCATCAGAAACTGTTTCAAAGGTGCCGAATAAGGCAAATCCAATGATTAGCGGGCCGATTGTCGTTCCTAATGAATTGACACCACCACCAAGGTTAACACGAGAGGCACCCGTTTTTGGATCGCCTAAGATCACGGCAAACGAATTGGCTGCTGTTTGTTGTAAAGAGAATCCAAGTGCCACAATGAAAAGGCCAATTAACATGGCCGTATATAAATTGATCTCTACAGCACCAATCATCGCTGCGGCACCCAAAGCAGAAAACAATAACCCATAAACGATACTCCTTTTGTAGCCCCATTTTCCAACCAGATCTTTTCCGGTAAGTGTGCCAAAGATGAAGAGTAATAAAGCACCTGTATAGTATGCAGAGTAATAAGCAAAGTCAATAAGTTGAGACTGAAACTGGTCTAAACTGAAATAGTTTTTACAAAAAGGGATAAAAATACTGTTTCCCGCAGCAATAAATCCCCAGAAAAAAAACACTGTAATCAAAGTATACAGCGCAGGATAGTTCGTTTGTATAGGTTTGTTGTTCATAATATTTTTTTGACGCTGATAAACATACACATAAATTTGAGTTATTACCAGAGATTATTGAGAACATTCGATTTAGCATAGCTAAAAACAAGCTTTAATATATGCTATAACATATATCCTTAGAAAAAACGTTTTTAAAATTTTGAATTGCCGCTGGGATTGATTTTCTTTGTAGCAGTTCTAAGTTTATCCTTACTGGAAAAAGAAGCCTCAAACAGTTTCGTCCTTTCCAACGTTCTAGCAAAAAGAGAGAGTTTTAAGTGTTAATGACGAAAAAGGATAAAATTCGATAATATAATCCTGTATTTTGTACATATAAATTAATGGAGATCAAAGAATTGAATACTAAGCTCGTGTCTGAATTGCGCGAGATAGCTAAAGTATTGGGGATCCCTGATACAGAAAAACTAAGAAAACAAGAGTTGATTGATCGCATTTCTGGCATTGCTGCAAACTCCAAAGAGAGTGCAACAGAGCAGGAAGAGGAAGTGGAAGAGTCTGTTGAAACAGATGCTGCACCTCGTCAGCGTAAACGCACACGTACCATTGGTGTGGCGGAGCCGGTACCTGTAGGTCGCCGTTCGGCGGATGATACACTAGTTGCTGAGCGGGAAAGACCTGTTGTATCCGAAAGGACTACTGAAACTTCAACAACCCCTACAGTAGAACAGCCTGCTAGCAAACCTGCTGCAGCAACAGCTACCGATTTTGATAATGTTATTGTAAATGAAGGTGTTTTGGAAATTATGCCTGATGGCTATGGCTTCCTTCGTTCTTCTGATTATAATTATTTAACATCTCCAGACGATATCTACGTATCGCAATCGCAAATCAAGCTTTTTGGCTTGAAGACTGGAGATAATATTCGTGGATCTATCCGTCCACCAAAAGAAGGCGAAAAGTATTTCCCTTTGGTGCGGGTAGAATCTATTAATGGACAAAATCCAGCAGAAATTCGTGATCGTGTTCCTTTCGATTATTTAACGCCTTTATTTCCAGACGAGAAATTGAACCTAGACCTTGGTGTAGGCAATTACTCTACACGGATTATGGATCTTTTTACACCGATTGGTAAGGGACAACGTGGCTTGATCGTTGCACAACCTAAGACGGGTAAAACCAACCTCTTAAAAGAAGTGGCTAATGCCATCGCGAAGAATCACCCTGAAGTTTATCTCATCATTTTATTGATTGATGAGCGTCCGGAAGAGGTGACTGATATGGCGAGAAGTGTACGCGCGGAGGTAATTTCTTCCACATTCGATGAGCCTGCTGATCGCCACGTTAAAATTGCTAATATCGTGTTGGAGAAAGCAAAGCGCATGGTGGAATGTGGTCATGATGTCGTGATTTTGTTAGATTCCATTACCCGTTTGGCGCGTGCGTACAACACAGTTGCTCCTGCATCAGGTAAGATCTTATCTGGTGGTGTTGATGCAAATGCTTTGCACAAACCAAAAAGATTCTTTGGTGCAGCGCGTAACATAGAAGATGGTGGATCTTTGACCATTCTCGCAACAGCGCTGACCGATACAGGATCGAAGATGGATGAAGTGATCTTTGAAGAATTTAAAGGTACAGGTAACATGGAGTTGCAGCTTGATCGCAAGCTTTCCAACAAGCGTATCTTCCCTGCTATTGATTTAACAGCATCTAGTACGCGTCGCGATGATCTATTGGTAGATCGTGAGCAACTACAAAGACTATGGGTATTGAGAAACCATTTGGCAGATATGAATCCTCAGGAATCAATGGAATTCTTATTGAGTCAAATGCGCGGTACCAAGTCCAATGAAGAGTTTTTAATTAGCATGAATAGCTAATCTCACTCGAAATTTATAATTTTAGGCCACCTTCGGTATCGGAGGTGGCTTTTATATTTTTACCAGAAATCATGAAACGATTTATTCCAAATACCATTACCACACTCAACTTATTGACCGGGTGCGTTGGGGTTTCCTTTGCGTATCAAGGAAGGTTTGATTGGGTATTGTATTGTTTAATTGCTTGTGGGGTATTCGATTTCTTAGACGGTACTGCCGCTCGCTTATTACAGGTTCGGTCTGAGATTGGTAAAGAGCTAGACTCCCTGGCCGATGTCATCAGTTTCGGCTTCTTGCCCGGTACGATTCTCTTTATGATGCTGCAGGAAACTACCACTTCTGCTTTTCTACCTTATGCAGGTTATTTGGTAACGGCCTTCTCCGCACTGCGATTAGCTAAGTTTAATGTGGATACACGTCAGACTACCGATTTTATCGGTGTGAATACGCCTATGAATAGTTTTGTGATTATCTCTTTGCCATTTATTGCAGCGCATTTCCCAGTACTCTTTTCCCAAAGCTACCCACTAATTGCGATCATTGCTTGCAGTTCTTACCTGTTGATCTCAGAAATCAAACTGTTTTCTATGAAAGTAAGTAACCTCTCCTGGGAGAGCAATCGTTATAAGTACCTCTTCTTACTAATTAGTGTCATATTCCTTGCGATCTTCCAATATCTGGCTATGCCACTTATTCTACTCGCTTACATTGTCTTTTCCAGTTTGCATTTCTCCGAAGCAGGCGCTAAGAATTGAGTGTTACGCTAAGGTGTTATAAAAATGATCCAGTTCTTGCATCATAGCATGAAAGTTTATTTTCAATGTTTGAAAAATTGGCATAATCACGGCTAACTTCACTCCGGTACGGGCGGATGACTCCAATTCATGAAACTGTACATGAAGGTCATTTGCTCCGATATATGCCATTGTGGGCTTTATGTGATGTGCCTTAGAAGCGATTGCTGCCAAATCTTTCTGATCGATTGCTTGGCTAAGGTTTGAGAAATCCGTTTGGCAATGGGTTAAATACATCCCAATAAAAGTCTTGATCATCTGCTCGTCGCCCAGCATATTGGTCTTGATCATCTCGGGTTTGATATAGGTATAACTATTCATAAAACTTGGTGAACTAAAGATGTATCATTACTTTGCCTAAGCAATTCAAAATTTGTTTTGTTTAACATAGGGTGGATATAATTCGGTGCGATCTCAACCAATGGGACTAATGTAAAATTTCTTTCGCTGATATAGGGGTGAGGAATTGTTAAATGCACCTCTTCCACGATGTCATGGTTGAAATACAAGATATCAATATCAATCACACGAGCCCCCCATTTTATCTCTCGTACACGACCCAATTTGTTTTCAATATGCTGGCAGGCTGCTAATAGTTCATTTGCCGATAAGGTAGTTTGTATGAACAAAACCTGGTTCAGAAATGTAGGCTGATCCTCAATACCCCATGCGTCGGATTGGTATAAACTGGAAGCTTGCATCATCTGGCCAATCTGTGCTTCGATTTCGATTCGAGCTGCCTGTAGCTGCTGCGTAGGATTTCCCAAATTTGCCCCTAACAATAAGTATGTGCTATTCATTTCTTTTAACTATATGTAAAGTTAAGAAGGATAAGTGAAAATCTATTTACAATTTTTTATAATACCAGTCCATATCAAACGAATTTCCTTTTATTATTTGCGCTTTTCTTTTAGATTTACCACACATTCACGTCAATCCGTATGAAGCAATTTTTTAAGTATGTACTCGCCACGGTAGTTGGTGTTATTATTTCGTCCATTCTAGTGGTGATTGTATTTGTGGGCATTATTACAGCCATGGTATCTTCATTAGGTTCTGGCGGCGAACCTACGGTTTCTGCCAACTCGGTGTTGCACGTTACATTGGATCATCAGATTACGGAAAAAACAGTGCCTTCTCCTTTTGAGGATATCAATATCCCCGGTAGTCCAGATACGCGCTCCATAGGCTTGAACGATATCGTGTCACGTATTAAAGCCGCTAAAACAGATAGTAACATCAAAGGTATTTACCTCAACGTGTCTACCGTCAATGCTGGTTTCGCAACCTTACGTGCCATACGCAATGCCTTGATAGACTTCAAAGAGTCGGGCAAGTTTATAGTTTCTTATAGTGACGTGATGACGCAAAAGGCTTACTATGTATCTTCTGTGGCCAACGAAATCTATATTAGCCCAGTTGGTTCCGTCGATTTTCGAGGTTTATCCAGCTCGGTGATGTTTATGAAAGATGCATTGGACAAATTGGGCGTAGAAATGCAGGTGGTGAAAGTAGGTACCTATAAAAGTGCCGTCGAACCGTTTATCCTTAATGAAATGAGTGCGGCCAATCGCTTGCAAGTGAATGCATACCTAAATAGCCTGTACGACAGCTTCGTAAGCGATATCGCTACATCACGCTCTTTGGACGAGCAAGCGGTTCGCCAAGTGGCCAACGATTACTTGATCCAATTCCCTGAAGATGCCGTAAAACAACAGTTTGTAGATAGTCTACTTTATCGCGATCAATTGTTAGCCAAACTAAAGGAAAAAGTGGGTATAGACCAAAAGAAAGATTTATCCTCTATTTCTTTACTCGAATATCGTAAATCGGCTGACGCAGGTAGTTCTGCTGGATCTGGCCGTATCGCGGTATTATACGCTTTTGGAGATATTGTGGATGGTAATACGTCAGGTGCTGAACAAATTGGTGGGGAGTCTTTATCTCGTGAATTGCGTAAGCTTCGGGAAGATGATAAGGTAAAAGCGATTGTCTTACGCGTTAATTCTCCAGGAGGATCCGCTTTGGCGTCTGATTTAATCTGGCGCGAAGTGAGCCTAGCTAAGCAGGCGAAACCTGTCATTGTATCCATGGGTGATTATGCCGCTTCAGGAGGTTATTATATTTCTGCGGCAGCAGATTCTATTTTTGCTGATGCAGGTACCCTTACGGGCTCTATCGGGGTATTTGGATTGATCCCTAACTTACAAAACCTATTCAACAACAAACTAGGTTTGCATTTTGATGTCGTAAAAACCGGCCCTTACGCAGATGTGAATGTGGATCGTCCGATGACTTCGGAAGAAAGAACAATTATTCAAGGCGGTGTGAATCGTATTTACCAACAATTTATGCAGCGCGTGGCGGATGGTCGTGGACTGACGGTAGCGCAAGTGGATAGTATTGGACAAGGGCGTGTATGGACAGGCACACAGGCTATCGAATTAGGTTTAGTGGATCGCTTAGGAACCTTGGATGACGCCATCAAAAGCGCAGCAAAAATGGCTAAACTAGAAAATTACAAAGTATCAGAATACCCACGCACAAAAGATCCATTCGAATCGATATTCAGCAGCTCTAAAGAAAAGGTGAAAATGTGGTTATTGAAGGATGAATTAGGGGAGCACGTACGCTACGTAAATGATTTGAAACGTGTGATGCAAAATACGGGCATACAGGCTCGTATTCCTTACGAAATAGAAATATATTAAGGCATGAAGGTGACGCTAATATGCGTAGGGAAGACAGACGAAAAATATATTGAAGAGGGGATAGCAAAGTATACCAAACGGCTGATTCACTACGTTAAGTTTAATATCATGGTGATTCCAGATGTTAAGAACAGCAAAAATCTGAGTCAGGATCAACAAAAGGAGAAAGAAGCAGATCTTATCTTGAAACAAGTAGATAATTCAGACACTTTAATGCTGCTCGATGAGAAGGGGCAGCAATACCGATCTGTCGATTTTTCAAAACTTCTGGAAAGAAACATGGTTAGTAATGTACAGCACATGGTCGTCGTGATAGGTGGGCCTTACGGATTTAGCGAGAGAGTGTATGCACGCGCTAACGGCTTATTGTCTTTATCAAAAATGACTTTCTCACACCAGATGATTCGCCTTTTTTTTGCAGAACAGCTATATCGTGCTTATTCTATTATGCGTGGGGAACCGTATCATCACGAATAATTTTTGTGGAATCATACTATTTATTTCATCTTATATAAAAGGAGGTAAAAAATGGATTTAGATAAATATAAAAGAGAGTATAAGTTTAAAAGCCAAGAAGGAGCGCACGGCGGTGGTGTAAATAAATGGATCATCATTATTGGCGGTGCTGTAATTGCGCTGCTGGCTTATTTAACCTCTTAATTAAATTTGAGGTGGCCACATATAAGTGTGGTACATGTATTAACAAGAGCCTCGCCGATTTCATCGGCAAGGCTCTTGTTATTTACGTCCTTGCGAACAAGAGGCACGAGGGTGCGGCAATCTTTTTCTATAGCTGTAATTAAAATAGATTGCTTTGTCGTTCCTCCGCGCAATGACGGCGTGACAGGAGAACGAGAATCAAAAAGAAAGCCACGTCCTTGCGAACCGGAGGAACGAGGGTGCGGCAATCTAAAGTATCAACTTTCTCAACTCTATCAACTCAATTATTAACTCCTTATCTAACTCAAGCTAGCCAAACTTTCTTCCAAAATCTGCAGCTTGGTAATTGCATCAGACTTTTTGTTTTGCTCATTCTGCACCACATCTGGTTTGGCATTTTGCATAAAGCGCTCATTGCCCAACTTCTTATCTACTGATATTAGGAAGCCCTGCAGGTAGGCAATCTCTTTGGTAATGCGTTCCCGTTCTGCATCCACGTCAATATTGTTTTCTAGCGCGACGTAACATTCGTCTTTGCCCGCTAGGAAGCTCACAGCACCAGACACCTTTTCTTTTACAAACGTCAGTTCAGCAATGTTAGCCAACTTGGTAATACTTTCGCTGTACCGCTTGAAGTCTATATTAGTCGCATTGATCGCTAATGGCAATCCTATTTTAGGAGAAATGCCTTTCGCATTTCGGATGTTGCGCACTTCAGAGATAATCTGCTGTACGGTGGCAAATTCTTTGATAAGGATCTCATCTATTGCTCCTACTTCTGGGTACGAAGCGACGATAATGCAGTCCTGAGGCGCACGTTCACCAAATAGCTCATCATGCCAAAGTTCTTCTGTTAAGAAAGGCATAAAAGGATGTGCCAACGTCAGAACGCGTTCAAACAATCGCTTTACCGTATCCAATGTTTCTCGCTCTATCGGCGCTTGATAGGCTGGTTTTACCAGTTCCAAATACCATGCGCAGAAATCATCCCAGATCAGTTTATACGTCGTCATCAAGGCATCAGAAAGACGATAATGAGCAAAATGATCCTCGATCTCTACCAACGCCTGATTGAAGCGGTTTTCGAACCAATCGGCAGCCAGTTTTTGCGCATCAGTCGCTGGGCTATCGGTGGTTTCCCATCCCTTCACCAGGCGAAAGGCATTCCATACCTTATTCGCGAAATTTCGTCCTTGCTCACAATACGATACATCAAACATTAAGTCGTTGCCCGCTGGCGAAGACAACAACATGCCGACTCGCACGCCATCCGTACCATACTGCTCCATCAATTCGATTGGATCCGGCGAATTGCCCAACGATTTGGACATTTTGCGACCTTGCTTATCCCGCACTATCCCGGTAAGGTATACATTGCGGAACGGTGGTTTTTGCGTGTAATCGTGGCCTGCGATGATCATACGTGCTACCCAGAAAAATAAAATCTCCGGTGCGGTGACTAAATCGTTCGTAGGATAATAGTAGTTAAACTCCGCATTATCAGGATTGCGCACACCGTCGAAGACCGACATCGGCCACAAAGCAGATGAAAACCAGGTGTCCAATACGTCATCCTCTTGGCGTAGTCCATCCGTTGATTTACCTTCTTTAGCAAATGCGTCTTTCGCGCCTTCTTCCGTTTTTGCAACTACCCACTCGTTGCGGTCGTTGTACCAAGCCGGAATACGCTGACCCCACCAAAGTTGGCGAGAGATACACCAATCTTTCACATTCTCCATCCAATGTTTGTAGGAGGCAAAAAACTTATCTGGTATCAGGTTTATCGTGCCATCCTGCACATAATCCAAGGCAGGCTTAGAGAGGTTTTCCATCTTCAACCACCATTGCATGGATAATTTTGGCTCTATAGCGGCGTCGGTACGTTCCGAAAAGCCTACCTGAGAAACGTAATCTTCCACTTTTTCTAACTGACCAATCTCGTCCAGTTGCTTGGCTACCTTTTTGCGTGCGATAAAACGATCTTCACCGACGAAGATTTCTGCTTTTTCATTCAGCGTACCATCATCATTCAAAATGTCGATCACCGGTAGATTGTGTTTTTGTCCCAGTTCATAATCGTTAAGATCATGTGCTGGAGTTACTTTCAAACAACCTGTTCCAAAATCCATCTCCACATATTCGTCCAATATAACCGGGATTTCTCGGTTGATGATCGGTACGAATACCGTTTTTCCTTTTAGGTTTGCATAGCGCTCGTCGTTCGGGTTGATACAGATCGCCGAATCGGCCATGATGGTTTCCGGACGCGTCGTGGCAATGACAATATGCTCTTCGCTATCTTTGATCTGATAGCGGATATAATACAATTTTTGGTTGACTTCTTTGCGGATCACTTCCTCATCCGAAAGGGCGGTTTTTCCTTGTGGATCCCAGTTTACCATCCGTACACCACGATAAATATAACCGGCTTCGTACCACTTGATGAAGGTATCCAGAACGGCCTCAGAAAGATCAGGATCCATCGTAAACTTGGTGCGGTCCCAATCGCAGGAAGCACCCAGTTTTTCTAATTGTTTGAGGATAATGCCTCCGTATTTCTCTTTCCACTCCCAAGCGTAGTTCAAAAAGTCTTCGCGGGAGATGTCTTTTTTATTAATGCCTTTCTCTTTCAGCATCGCGACTACTTTCGCTTCCGTCGCGATAGATGCATGATCTGTACCAGGCACCCAGCAGGCATTCTTACCCTGCATACGTGCTTTACGGATCAATACATCTTGAATCGTATTGTTTAACATATGTCCCATATGAAGCACGCCAGTCACATTAGGAGGAGGCATCACAATCGTGTACGGCTCTCTATCGTCGGGTACAGAACGGAAAAATCCATTCTCTTTCCAGTAGGCGTACCATTTGTTTTCGGCTTCTTTAGGACTATATGTTTTCGCTATACTCATCTTTGATTATGCATAAAAATAAAGCAACAAAAATAGGGATTAATCTTGATTTATGCGATGTGCAATACGATAGTAGGCTCCATATTTTAGCGTAAAATTCTATATTTGTACCACGAAAAAAGAATCAGCATGAAGATTTCCTATAATTGGCTTAAGAATTTTATCGATATCACTCCATATACACCCGAAGAGCTGTCTCTGATATTGACCGATATTGGTCTGGAGGTAGAGGCGGTAGACAAAGTGCAAAGTATTCCTGGCGGATTGGAAGGGCTGATAGTAGGCGAAGTATTAACCTGCGAGCGCCATCCTAATGCTGATAAGTTGCAAATCACCACGGTGAATGTGGGTGCAGCCGAGCCGCTTCATATTGTATGTGGAGCGCCCAACTGTCGCGCTGGATTGAAAGTGATCGTAGCGCCTCCGGGAGCAGTATGCCATCCAAGTAACGGCGAACCATTTAAGATTACAAAATCAAAAATCCGTGGAGAAGTATCCGAAGGGATGTTGTGTGGAGAAGACGAAGTAGGCTTGGGTACATCTCATGCCGGCATTGTCGAATTGCCAGAAGGAACTGTTCCTGGTTTATTGGTAAAGGATTTCTATCAGATGGAAGACGATTTTTGTTTTGAAATCGGCTTGACACCGAACCGTGCTGATGCAGCCTCACATCTGGGTGTTGCACGCGATCTGGCGGCTTATTTCCGTAAAGGATTACTGCCTATCAATACAACTTCTGTCGAAGAATCGCAAAATGTAAGTACGGTGGTAGAAGTGCGCTCACCGGAAGATGCGCCACGTTACGCAGGCGTCAATATAACCGGTATCACCGTGGCGGAATCTCCAGCCTGGTTGAAAGAAAAATTACAGACTATTGGTGTCCGCCCGATCAATAATGTGGTCGACATCACGAATTATATATTGCATGATCTGGGGCAGCCTTTGCATGCTTTTGATCAGGCCAAAATTACGGGTAACCAAATTGTCGTGCGCAAAGCTAATGCAGATGAGTTATTTACGACCTTAGATGATGTGGAGCGCAAATTATCTACGGATGATCTGGTCATTGCTGATGCCGAAAAACCCATGTGTATTGCGGGGGTATTTGGCGGCGCAGCATCTGGTGTTTCTGAAGCGACCACGGATATTTTCTTAGAATCGGCCTATTTCCATCCGGTTACGGTGCGCAAAACGGCCAAGCGTCATGGCTTAAAGACAGATTCGTCGTTTCGTTTCGAGCGTGGTACAGATCCAAACATGCCGGTGATCGCCTTACACAAAGCAGCTGCCTTGATTCAAGAGGTTGCTGGTGGCCAAGTTTCTTCGGTTATTACCGATTTATACCCAGCTCCGGTAGAAGCGTTCCGTTTTGAAGTGGATTACAGCCGAGTGCAACGTTTGATCGGCAAAGCAATTCCGGTAGAAGAGATTCGCTCGATTATACAGTCGCTCGGCATCGGTATTGAACACGAAACGCCAGAAACGTTGGAAGTCGCAGTCCCGCCGTTTAAAGTAGATGTTACGCGCGAAGTAGACGTTATCGAAGAAGTTTTAAGGATTTACGGATATAACAATATTGAGCTGGGTACACAGATCAAAGCATCTCTCAATACCGTACAAAAACCGGATAAAGAAGTTATTCTGAATCAGGTAGCAGATCTTTTGATCGGCAATGGTTATCGGGAGATTTTGTCTAATTCCTTAAGCAAAGAAGCGTATGCCGAGAATGTAGATACGGCGGTGAAGTTATTGAATCCGCTGAGTACCGACCTGGATACCATGCGCCAAAACCTGTTGTTCTCCGCCCTAACTGCAGTAGCCTACAATCAGAAGCGCAAAAGTGCAGATTTGAAAGTATTCGAGTTCGGCAAATCTTATCACCTGGTAGAAGACAAGTATCAGGAAAAACATCATTTAGCAATTACGATTACGGGCAGGCAGGCTCCTGAGCAATGGAATCACGCTGCTGGTCAGGTTAATTTCTACGGTGTCAAAGCCGTTGTTGATGGTATCTTGAAACGATTGCGCATCGATGGTGTTCGTGTGGAGGAAACCACATCGAGCTATTTCAGCTACGGATTGACGTATAAGAAAGGCGAAAAGGTGTTGGTCACATTTGGAGAGGTCTCTAAAGAGAATCTCAAAAAAGCCGATGTAGAACGTACCGTGTTCTTTGCTCAGTTTGATTGGGATGCTGTTTTAAAGATGATCCGTAAGCAAACGATCAAGTTTCAAGAGATCTCGAAATTTCCGGCAGTACGACGCGACCTGGCCTTGTTGCTGGATGATAAAGTACCATTTGAACAACTTCGGCTGCTGGCACAAAAAACGGAACGCAAACTGCTTAAAGACGTAGCCATATTTGATGTGTACAAAGGCGATAAATTGCCTGCTGGAAAGAAATCCTATGCGCTTAGTTTTACGCTTCAGGATGAAAATCAGACCCTAACGGATAAACAAATTGATGGCGTAATTCAAAAATTAATTGTTAACTTTGAGAAGGAAGTTGGCGCTGAGGTGCGCTAGGTGAATAATATTTGATATAATCGCGAAATATGGCGTCTTTATCTGCGCAAATGGATCTTATCGTCGAGAAGGCGACAAATTTAATTCAATTGTGTGAAGCATACCAGGAGGAAAATGACTTGTTGAAATTGGAAGTACAATCTCTTCAAGTAGCCTTGGGTACGAGCTCAGAAAAAGTAAAACAACTGGAGGAAAGAGTGAAAGCATTAGCGGTCGCTAAAACCTTTGAAAATTCTGAGGCAGATACGGCAATAAGTGAAAAAGTACTTGACACGAAACAAAAAATTAACGATTTTGTCCGTGAAATAGATAAATGTATCAACCTGTTGAAATAGCCTAAGGCAGTCAGCATGGATAGTATACATTTTTAAGCTCAACGTAATGGGAGACATTTCCATAAAAATAAATATCGCAGACCGGGTGTATCCGTTGCGCGTAGAAACGGAAGAAGAAGAGGTGATACGTTACGCTGCGAAATTGATAAATGAAAAAATAAAAGAATTGCAAGACAATTATGCAGTTCGTGATAAGCAGGATTTATTGTCCATGTGTGTATTGCAATATGCTACAGGGATGATTAAAGCAGAGCGTAATGCACAGGATCAAGGCCAGGGCATTGAGCAATCCGTACACGAATTAGACAAATTGCTTTCCGATTTTTTCAATAAATAAAACATACGTTCTTTATTTACGGGCTTAAAACAACGAATTTGCCGCAGTTAAATTCGGGTTGTCACTATTTTAAACTTAACGCTTCAATATCACGAGCAAAACAAGATGTAGGCCATTTTGCGAAAGCCATCTGGGTCATGATCATACGCTCAAATCATGTGAATTCGAAGTTTAATAATACATGGAACCTGGTTATTTAATTGCGGTTTTTTTTTGACTGAATTTTAATTAATTACTCTTTATACAATGTATATATCTATTACTATATCAATCATCATATCGCTCGTAATAGGCATCGTCATCGGACGATACTTATTGCAGATGTTACTCAAGAAGCAGGAGCAAGCTGCTAATGAAAAGGCAGAAAGCATTATAAAGGAAGCCGAGAAACAAGCTGAGCACGTAAAAAAGCAACGTCAGCTGGAAGCGAAAGAAAAATTTCTGCAACTAAAATCCGAGCACGAGAAAGAAGTCAGCCAGCGTAACAATACGGTCGCTCAGAAAGAAAACTCCATCAAGCAAAAAGAACAATCTCTCAACCAAAAGTTAGAGAATGCCAATCGCGATAAGCAAGAGCTGGAAACACGTAGTAAAAAGCTGGAGCAGATGGTAGAAATTCAGGACAAAAAACGGGAGGAAGTAGAAGCTTTGAAAAACCAGCATATCAAGCAGCTGGAAACCATTGCCGGACTTACCGCTGATGAAGCCAAAGAACAATTGGTTAGCTCGCTACGAGAAGAAGCGCGCTCGCAAGCAATCATGCAGATTAAAGATATTGTCGACGAAGCAAAACTAACGGCATCTAAAGAGGCAAAAAAAGTCGTTATTCAAACGATCCAGCGTACCGCTACGGAGTCCGCTATAGAAAATACAGTGTCAATTTTCAATATAGAAAACGACGAAGTGAAAGGTAGGATCATTGGTCGTGAAGGGCGCAATATTCGTGCGTTGGAAGCTGCCACTGGCGTGGAAATCATCGTAGATGATACACCAGAAGCAATCATCCTTTCTGGATTTGATCCAGTGCGTCGCGAGATTGCGCGTTTATCCCTCCACCGTCTGGTAACAGATGGTCGTATACACCCAGCGCGTATCGAAGAGGTAGTTGCCAAAACACGCTCACAGATTGAAGATGAAATTGTAGAAATCGGAGAACGGACTGCCATCGACCTAGGTATTCATGGATTACATCCAGAGCTAATCCGTATGGTCGGGCGTATGCGTTATCGTTCTTCTTACGGACAGAATTTGTTACAGCACTCTCGTGAAGTGGCCAACTTCGCGGCCACTATGGCGGCAGAATTAGGCTTAAATGTAAAACAGGCGAAGCGCGCCGGACTCTTGCACGATATTGGTAAAGTGCCTGACGATAACCCAGAACTGCCACACGCTATTTTAGGTATGCAATTGGCAGAGAAATACAAGGAACACCCAGATGTATGTAATGCGATCGGAGCTCACCACGATGAAATCGAGATGACGTCTATGATCTCTCCGATTATTCAGGCATGTGATGCGATCTCTGGTGCACGTCCTGGTGCGCGTAGAGAAGTAGTGGAAAGTTATATCAAACGCTTGAAAGAGCTGGAAGACCTGGCGCTATCTTATCCAGGTGTAGAAAAGACTTTCGCCATCCAAGCGGGACGTGAATTGCGCGTGGTTGTAGAAAGCGAGAAGGTAAATGATACGGATGCAGAAATTCTGGCAGCAGACATTTCCAACCGTATCCAGACAGAGATGACCTATCCGGGCCAGATCAAAGTAACGGTAATTCGGGAGACTCGATCGGTTTCGTTCGCAAAATAAATTGATAGCAGCGTTTTTCCGCGTTGCTTGTATTTAAAATCTGATTAAGGCAGGCCAATTCTTTGGTCGGCCTTATTTTTTATCACCGCTTGGAAGTGTTATTTTTATGGGTTTAATAATTGTTGTTTTAAGTAATTTGCGATCAATTTCATGAAAGAATCTAATACTAAACAGGGAAATAAAGCTACTGGTATATCACGCACATTAGTTTGGCTAATGGCTATTATCTCAGGCCTTGTTGTAGCCAACAATTATTACAATCAGCCGTTATTGGCGTTAATTGCAGATGAGCTGCGTGTTTCGGAAAGTGCGGCAGGGAGAATTTCGGTGCTTACTCAGATAGGTTACGCGTTGGGATTGCTATTGGTCGTGCCCTTGGGAGACAAGCTATTACGAAAAAGACTTATTCTTATCGATTTGCTTTTGGTTATTGCTGCCTTGTTGTGGATGACTTTTGCTCAAGAATTATGGATGCTCTATGCAGCCAGTTTGCTAATTGGAGCTACTTCGGTCATCCCGCAGCTGTTTGTGCCAATCGCAGCACAGCTTTCGAATGATCAAGAAAGATCGGCTAATATTGGATTGGTGATGTCTGGCTTGTTATTGGGAATCCTTTTGTCACGCTTTTTCGGTGGCATCGTGGGCGAATTGTGGGGTTGGCGTTCTATGTTTGGTATCGCAGCAGGAATAATGGTTTTTGTTTGGGTTATTGTTTACAAAATGATTCCCGAAATGCATCCTAACTTTTCAGGAAGCTACAAGCAACTCATGGTATCTGTAGCGCGCTTAGCGAAGACGCAACCCGTCTTGCAATTAGCTTCTTTTCGGGGTGCCATGGCTTTTGGTTCTATGTCAGCACTGTTTACCACATTAGTATTTCATATGGAACAACCGCCATTCAACGTTGGGGCTTCTGTCGTAGGGAGTTTCGGATTAGCTGGTGCAGTAGGAGCTTTAGCAGCAGCCAAAGTCGGCAAATTACAATTGAAGATTGGAACAGATCGTACTATCTTTTACTCCTTAATAGTTTTGATTGGTAGTTGGGGATTTACGTACTTTGGTGGAGAAACTTATTGGGGACTGATTGCAGGTGTCATTCTGGTGGATTTAGGTGTACAAGCAAGCCATATTATGAATCAAACCAGTTACTTCGCATTAAAATCAGATGCCGTCAACCGGCTTAATACAGTGTATATGGTTTCCTATTTTGTCGGTGGATCGCTCGGCACATGGTTGGCTTCGATCGCTTGGCAATACGCACAATGGTCGGGCGTCTGTGCTGTAGGTGTGGTATTTGGTCTTTTGGGCTTAGTGGCACATTTATTATTCAGTAAAAAAATACGTTTAACACCATATAAAGTATAATAGCTGAGTTGTAACGTTAGTGTAATAAAGATCGATGCTCTAAAACTTATATTTTTGAGCATCGATCTTTAAGTGAATAGATTATTGATATGACCATACAGCTAGTTCATTTCCTGATGGATCTAGGAAATGAAAGCGATGTCCTCCCGGAAAGGAGAATATATCCTGCGTGATGGTGCCACTGGCTTGAATCACATTTTCTTTTGCCAATGCTAAGTCTTCGTGGTAAAGAACCACCAGTACGCCGTTGATTACATCCTCGTCGGTTTGTTCAAAACCACCCTCTACGCCACTTCCTGCAAATGCGACGTAACTTGGCCCATAATCTGTAAAATTCCATGCAAAAGCCTTGGTATAAAACGCTTTAATAGCCAGTAGATCCTTGGCTCTGAATTCAATGTAATTGATGTGGTTGTTTTTCATGCTGTAATGTATTTACTGGGAAATGATCTATTATTGTGATCTAATTACCAAAGGAAACATTAAGACTGTGCTTCTCCGCATAATCTTGTCCTAGAGTCAGCAGAGTAACATATTTCTCTTCATAAGCCGATCCATATGTTGCAATAATTTTTTCAGACTCCGCCATAACTTCCTCTTCTGACTTCTTTTGATCACACATCAATGCCAGATTTTTATATTCTTTCTGGTATACTGGTAGTACAAATTTGAAGAGATCCAATGCTTTTTCCTTGAGCACTTTGCCATCCTCGTCCGTAGCCGTGCTATCTTCAATCTTTTTGATCGTCTGCTCTATGTAAGCAATTTTGTTATCCACAATTTGTTGTGCTTCGTCACCCTTATTCTTGGTACTGGGCATATCCGGAAATTCAACCGTTTCCGCTAATAACGATTTGGCAAAACGTTCGGAAGCAAATTCGTTAAGAATATTGGTATTTAAGACTGTGGTTTGAAAGAACTCATCTGGTGACGGGCGGTTACAGCTTATCAATAGGATAACGGCTAAGGAGGTAAGGGATAAAAGTAGATTGAATTTCATAGGTATTTATTTGTGTTTAATAGTGTGCTTATTGTCCATGTGTGATGTCCAAATATGTCTATTTAAGATGACAAAATATGGAACTGTCAAAAATATAATGCTGGGTCTTGAAGTATACTAGAATTAAGGTTTTGATTGTGCCAACCAATCTTCATAAGCTACCACACCCAAGCTTGGCTTAGGCGTACCATCGAGCAAAGCCAAGAATTCCAATTGATTCCCATCTGGATCGTTGAAGTAAATCGCTAAGGCCGGCATCCAACAAAAAACCATCGGTTGTACAGATCCATCTTTCAAGAAATTGTAAGGTTGCAGCTTATGCTCTTGCAGAAAATCTACCGCATGGTATAGTATAAAATCTTTGTCACAATAGAATGCAAAATGACGCGGTTGCAAGTTGGTGGTTTCTTCCCAAAGACCCAACATGCTCGTTTTATCATTGCCGGGCATGTACAGAAGAGCATTTCTGCTCTCCGGAGAGAGCTTTTGGTAGCGTTCTACTTGTTCGATCAAGATGTCCATATGCTCTGTCGTATAGGAATCTCAAAGGTAAGTTATATCCGCTTCATATTCTTCTCCGCTGTCAATCCACTATGCTGCTTTGTGCACAAGCACTATTTCAGCCCGTTTTTATTATCTTCGTGCATAGCCCGATATGATTCGTTGCGGTTTGTAGGCAACAGTTCTCGGTCGTGAAACTTATTCCAATCCATTCTATGCAAATCTTACTTGTTGAAGATGATACCCGAATTAGCAGCTTTCTGATAAAAGGACTGGAAGAAGTTGGCTATTCTGTGACGCTTTCAAAAAATGCAGAGGAGGTACTCGATCATTATATAGAGATGTCGTGGGATTTGATGATTGTAGATGTGATGCTGCCTAAGATGGACGGTATTCAGCTGGTCCAATCGCTTCGTTACAAGAAAATCATGGTGCCGGTATTGATGCTGAGTGCGTTACAAACTGTCAATGACAAAGTTTCAGCGCTGGATTCCGGAGCAGATGATTATATGACCAAACCTTTTCATTTTGCAGAGCTATTGTCGCGTATTCATGCATTAACGCGCCGCCAGCAAAGCCCCCAAATCACGCTAAGATCGAATGTGGTGGAAGTGGCCGATTTGCAGATCGACCTGAACCAATATCAGGTAAGTAGAGGAGGGGTAGCTATTGAGCTTTCGCCACGTGAATTCAAACTATTTAAATACCTAGTTGACCACAAAAATATGGCACTCAGTCGGCTACAAATTCTAAATGCGGTCTGGAACATCCATTTTGATAGCCAAACCAACGTAGTAGACGTGTACATATCGTATCTCCGCAATAAACTGGAAACTGCCGACACGAAGTATATTTACACCGTAAAAGGCATTGGTTATATGTTTAAAAGCTAGCGTTGCCGGTATGAAATTAAGATCGCGTCTTTCGTATTATTCTTTATTTATTTTCGGCGTACTTTTCGTCTTTACCTCCATCGTAATCTACACGCTATTCTACCGGTGGGCAAGACAAAATGAATACAAGAATCTGCAAAATACAACACTGGTTTCTGCGGTCTATTACCTAGAAAAAGATGAACAAACGCATGCGGAACATGTGAGTGTGCGGAATGAATTACAGCGATTAATTTCGCAGACCAATATCGCAGTGTATGATAGTACGGACAAGCAAGCTTTTGGAAAAATGGATCACGATGTGATGATTTCACCAGAGGTACTGGCAAAAACACGGGCAGATGATTATCATGTATTCGAATCCAAAACCGATTTTTATGCCGGCATACATTATCACGACAATCAAGGAGATTTTGTGGTCTTCACACGAAGTAGCAAAGCAAGTTTTAAGGAGCTGATGTACGTATTATTAGGTATCCTTTCTGCCGTGTTTGTATCAAGCTTATTGATCATATTGGTGTTTTCCAGATGGTTGGGTACCATTGCCTATCAGCCCATACTGCGGATTATTGAACAAGTTAATGCCCGAAATCATCAGAACCTCACTGTACCTATTGCGGTTGATCGTAGTTATGAAGAGGTAGATGAACTTATTCAGACGTATAATCGTTTTATTAAGCGAATTGGGCAGACATTTGATATTCAGAAGAATTTCATTGACTATGTTTCCCACGAGTTGCGGACACCGATCACGGCTCTTTTGGGAACGCTTGAAGTGACCAATCAGAAAAATAGGTCTGTTGAAGAGTACCAAGGCATGGTAAAGCAACTCGACGAATACATTCACGACCTGCAAGCAACACTGGATCACATGATGCTGCTCACTGGCGCCAAAACCAGTTTTGAGTTTAAGCCTATGCGGATCGATGAAGTGCTTTGGGAAGTGGTGGAACATGCCACCATGTACCATGAGGCGCAGATTGAGGTACGCATAGATGTAGAAGATAATCAGTTGTTGGAGATGAATGGCAACGACAAACTGCTGGAACTGGCCATCAATAATCTGGTGGAAAATGCCATTAAATATTCTGATAACCAAGTGGTGCATTTAATCCTGCATGAAAACGATGGCCATTTGAGCATTCAAATCGTGGATCAGGGAATAGGGATTCCGGCGGAAGATTTGGAGCGTTGCACACAAAATTTCTTTCGCGGACAGAATACCTCGGCTTACCAAGGTAAAGGCATTGGCCTATCCATGGCGAGTATTGTTTTCTCTTTACACAGCATTCAGATGGATATTGCTTCCAGCAACCAAGGTACAACCGTCACATTACTGTTTCTTAAAGCCTAATAGTGCCGTAAGCCGTCACTTCTAATCGAATTCTAATCTTTATCGCAAATAGGCTTAATCTACGCCTAGTACCTTTGAGGCTTTATAAAACTCATCATAGGTAGTGAAAATATTATATATCCTGCTGTTATCTGGCATTCTTTTTTCTCAGTCCGGAAGAGCGCAAACCTATTCTTTAGCGCAATTGGAAGCGGCATTCTTAAAGAACAATTACATGCTGATCGCTTCTCGGTTTCAGGTCAATCAGGCCGATGCAGAGATTATTCAAGAGAAACTTTGGGACAATCCAACGCTGAGTATCAGCGAAGTGAATCTGTGGAGCAATCAAACTAGTGAACAATATCCTCCGCTATTGGGTAACTATGGCCGTACGCAGCAAGTGGCAGTAGAATTAGAGCAGTTAATTGAGACGGCGGGTAAGCGGAAAAAGCGTGTGGCGATCCGGTCGCTGGAGAAAAATACAGCGGTATTCGAGTATGAAGAACTGATGCGCGAGCTGCGAAAAGATCTTCGTCAGGCATACAATGAGTTGTATGTGATCAGTAATGATCTCGAGAAATTGCAGGAATCTGTCGCGGTATTTGCCAACTTAAGAGAAGTGTTTAAAAGGCAGGCCGCTACTCAAAATGTATCCAGAGCAGACTGGTTACGTGTACAGTCCGAGTTGGTCACCATGGAAAAAGACCAAGTTGATTTGCAGGCTGAGCTGATCGAAGCAATAGGTGTAATCCAAGCGTTAACCAACATGCCGGCGATGACGATCGAACAACTATCTTTTGAAGACATGCCGCAGCGTCTTCACCGTAATGTGCCACTTACTGCCCGGGAGATGGCTTTCGAAAATAATCTGGGTATTAAGAAGCAAAAAAACCAACTTCTTATCGCAGACAAGGAGCTGGAGTTAGAATTGGCCAACAGAAAGCCAGACCTCACCGTACAGATGAATTACGATCGTGGCGGAAATATCATGCAGGACTTCTTTGGATTAGGGGTGAGTTTGGATCTTCCTTTATTCAATCGAAATAAAGGAAACATTAAAGTGGCTCAGTATCAGATTGAGGAACAACGCGCAAATCGATCGGCATTAGAAATAGCATTGGATACCCGGTTGTCTAGCCTTACGGCGCAATTGATGCGATACCGCCAGACACTGGATCGTTGGTCAGACCTAGATAGAGACGCAGAAAGCAAAATGTTGGAAAATTATCATAAGAACATGCTTTCTAGACAAATCACCTTACTTGAATTTATCGATTTTACCCAAGCATGGCGAGCATCCTACCAATCGATGTTGGAGCTACAGAAGAATTATTTAAACACCTACGAGGAGCTACAGTTTGTAGTCGGCAATGACTTTTAGCATGATGAATAAGCGATTAACCTATTACGTAATTTTGGCCGGCATGGCCGTATCTGCTTGTGCTGGAAGCACAAGCGAAAATGCTTCTGATGAGCAACAGGCAGATTCAACGCAAGTATATTGCCTCGATGATCAACTTCGTTCTAGCACCTCGATTATTGAAATTCAGGAGCGCCCAATAACAGAGCAATTAGCACTATCTGGAAAAATTGAATACAATGAAAATGACTTGGTAGCTTTTCAGAGTTTGCTGGTCGGAACAGTAGAGCAAGTGAAGTTCGAGCTAGGTGATTTTGTCCATAAAGGACAGGTGCTAGCTACGGTGAAATCCAACGAAATTCAAGATCTCGTGCAACAACGCCGCTCTTACCAAAGTCAAATTCAGGTACTAGAAAATCAAGTGGAAACCAAGCGGGAGCTATTAGAAGATGGCCTCGCGTCAAAACCGGAAGTACTAGAAGTGGAAAGTGAATTGGCCAGTGCACGCATCGAATTAGATCGTGTATCTCAGTCGCTACAACTTTTTAAAGCTGTAGGACCGGGTACATTTCAAATCCTGGCTCCAAAAGATGGATACATTATACAAAAAGCGATCAGTATGGGGCAGAGTATTACCGAAGATAACGAACCGCTATTTTCTATATCCAATCTAAAACAGGTATGGGTGATGGTAAATATCTATGCACGAAACTTGCGCTACGTGAATAATGGTGATCCGGTTAAGGTGAGAACTGTGGCGTATCCCGATCACTTATATACAGGTAAAATTGATAAAATTTACCATGTTTTTGATAATGAAGAACATGTGCTCAAGGCGCGTGTCGTGTTAGATAATCAAAATCTCAACCTCATGCCTGGATTGAGTGCAGATATCATTATAGACCGCAAAAGTACGGCAGAAAAAGCCTTTGCAATTCCTAATACTGCCAAGGTGTTTAGCAACAATAAAGAGTATGTCGTGATTTATAAAGGCGATTGCCAGATGGAAGTGCGGCAAATCACCGCTGTCGCTAGTAATGAGGAGTATACCTACGTGCACGAACGTTTTGCAGACGATGAAAAAGTAATTGGATCGAATGCACTGCTAATCTTCGAACACTTAAATCACTAAGTTACCTATGAAGAAGTTTGTACAACAGATTGTTACCTTTTCACTGCGTAACACCACGCTCATCTTATTTGGTACGATGCTACTGCTTTTTGCAGGTGTCTATGCTTTACGTCATACACCGATAGAAGCATTTCCAGATGTGACTAATACACGTGCCCGCATCATCACGCAATGGCCCGGCAGAAGTGCGGAAGAGATGGAGAAGCTTGTCACTTTGCCCATTTCCAAGGAAATGAACAGTATTCCAAAGAAGTCACACATACGCTCTATCTCCTTGTTTGGTCTTTCGGTAGTCACCGTACAGTTTGAAGATGGTGTAGATGATTTTTATGCACAACAATATGTCGCGAATAAATTGAATGGTGTAAATCTGCCAGAGGATGTAGATGCGGAAATTGAACCACCTTCTGGCGCAACTGGAGAGATATTTCGCTATGTAATCAAGAGCGACCTGCCCATTAAGGAAGTTTCGGCTATACAGGATTGGGTGATCGAAAGAGAGCTTCTTAGTGTATCAGGCGTCGCTGATGTAGTCAGCTTTGGGGGCGAAGAAAAGATTTATGAAATCAAGATCAATCCGACGGAATTAAAAAACTTTGACCTTTCTCCACTGGATGTTTACGAAGCCGTAGCGCGCTCCAATATTAATGTCGGTGGAGACGTTATACAGCGAGGAGACCAAGCCTACGTAGTTCGTGGTGTAGGGCTCTTGGACAAGATCGAAGATATTGGAAACATCACCATCAAGTTGAACCGCTCCACACCGGTATTGATCAAGAATGTCGCTGATGTAGTCGTTTCAAATAAGCCGAGATTAGGGCAAGTCGGCTATAATGACGAAGATGACCTAGTGCAGGGTATTGTAATTATGTTGCGCGGAGAGAATCCGAATGAAGTAATCGAGCGATTAAAAACAAAAATCGAAGAACTAAACACCCGCATCCTCCCAGAAAACGTACATATGGAAACGGTTATCGACCGTACCAAACTAGTTGATAACACGGTCCATACTGTATCAAGAAACCTGATTGAAGGCGTGCTTCTCGTATCGCTGATTGTGTTCATATTCCTGTATAATTGGAAGTCCACCTTCATTGTCGCATCCGTTATCCCATTAGCTTTTCTGTTTGCGATTATCATGCTCAAGATTCAGGGTCTGCCTGCCAATCTGATCTCTATGGGATCGCTGGATTTTGGCTTGTTGCTGGAGGGTACCCTGGTAATCGTAGAAACCGTATTTGTTGCCTTAGCAACCGTGTCTCATAGGGTGGGTAGAGAGCGCTTTGCGAAGATGAGCAAAATGGGAATCATTAAGAAAAGTGCAGGGAGTGTAGCATCCTATATTTTCTTCGCATTGCTCATTTTGATCGTTGCCTTGCTGCCGATATTCTCTTTCCAGAAGGTAGAAGGTAAGATGTTTTCTCCTTTAGCGTTTACGCTTGGCTATGCGCTGTTTGGCTCTCTAATTTTGAGCTTAACCTATGTGCCAGCGATGTGTAAGTTGTTATTTACCAAGCATATCGAAGAAAAAGAAAATACGATTACACGCTTTTTTCAGCGAAATATATATGGCTTATACGATGCTGCATTCCGTTATAAGAAGGCAACGATAGCCATCTTTATTGGTATTTTGAGCTTATGCGTCTTGAAGTTTATGCATTACGGTTCCGAATTTTTACCACAGCTCAATGAGGGAGCGATTTATATTCGAGCTACGCTACCTAACAGCATCAGTCTGAAAGAATCAACCAGACTCACCAAAGAAATGAAGCAGATCATGCGCGAAAGTTGTCAGGAAATCGATTTTGTACTCACGCAAACAGGTCGGCCCAATGATGGTACAGATCCCACTGGTTTTTTCAACATTGAATTTAATGTACAACTCAAGGATGAAAGTGATTGGGAAGGTGGTGTATCCAAAGAACAGATCATTCAAAATCTACGAGAAAAACTTAATCGCTATCCTGGAATTAATTTCGGTTTTAGCCAGCCCATACAAGATAATGTAGAAGAATATGTGGCCGGAGTGAAAAGTTCGTTGGTGATTAAAATTTTTGGGGATGAGCTTAATGATTTGGAAAGCTATGCCAATCAGGTAGCTGCGTCTATTGAAAAGGTAAGAGGCATTACGGATATTAACGTGTACAAGAACATTGGACAGCCGGAGTTACGCATCCAGCTTCACGATTCTGAAATGGCCAAATATGGGGTGTTTACAGACGATGTGCAGGCCGTAATCGCGATGACTATTGGCGGGCAGGCAGCTACCAAATTCTATGAAGGAGATAGGCAGTTTGATGTAGTTTTACGTTTCGAAGAAGGCTATCGTGATACACCAGAAAAAATCCGTAACATATTAATTCCTACCAGTAACGGGCAAAATATTCCACTGCAAGAGATTGCTACCGTAGATTATCATACTGGTCCGGCTTTTATTTATCGTGAAGGCAATAGCAGGTACATTGGTGTAGGCTTTAGCATAGAAGGACGCGATCTCGGTAGCACTATCGAAGAAGCCAAACGCGTCGTAGCGCAAGAGGTAAAGCTACCTAAGGAGAATCACATGGAGTGGGCCGGAGAATTCGAAAGTAAGGAGCGTGCAGCTCAGCAATTGAGCTTGGTAGTGCCTGTGTCGCTGGTGCTGATTTTACTATTGTTGTACTTCAACTTTGGCAACTTTACCGATACCGCTGTGGCTGCACTCACGTTGCCGTTCGCTTTTATTGGCGGCTTTATTTCCCTTTGGGTTACGGGCACCATTTTTGGAATTTCTGCCGGAATAGGATTTATCATTTTATTCGGCGTAGCCACTATTGATGGTATTGTACTGATTGGTGTAATTCGGGACAATCTGAATCGGCGATACAGTCTTATCGAAGCGATTCAACAAGGAGTGAGAAGTCGTATTCGTCCAGTGGTAATGATTGCGTTGATGGGTTCTATGGGTTTACTTCCGGCAGCATTGTCTACAGGCATGGGATCAGAAATACAAAAGCCGCTGGCCATTATGATTGTTGGAGGTTTATTGATTTGCTTGATTCTTTCGTTTACCATTCTACCAGTAGTTTTCTATTTTGCCCATCGTAAAACGCATCGATAGCGGGCTATTTATAATGATTTTGTTATCTTTAGGGCAATTACAAAAAAGATACTATGTCATCTAAAATTATTTATACAAAAACAGACGAAGCGCCATTGTTGGCCACTTATTCATTCCTGCCGATTGTTCAAGCATTTGCGAAAACAGCCGATATTGAGGTAGAATTGAAAGATATTTCCCTTGCAGGAAGGATCTTGGCACATTTCAATGATTCTTTGTCCGAATCTCAAAAAACACCAGATGCTTTAGCAGAGTTAGGCCAACTGGCTACAACGCCAGATGCTAATATTATCAAATTGCCTAATATTTCTGCTTCGGTACCTCAGCTTAAATCTGCGATTACCGAGTTGCAAAAAGCAGGCTATGCTATTCCGAATTATCCAGATGCTCCTGCGAATGCAGAAGAGGAAAAAATAAAAGCAACCTATGCCAAGGTGTTAGGTTCGGCGGTAAATCCAGTGCTGCGAGAAGGAAACTCTGATCGTCGCGCACCGAGAGCGGTAAAAAACTACGTGAAAGCGAACCCACACCGCATGGGAACTTGGGCCAATGATAGCAAGACGGAAGTGACTTCGATGTCTGAAGGCGATTTTTATGGCTCCGAAAAATCGATCACGTTGGATCAAGATACCTCCTTCAAAATTGAATTCGTGGGAATAGATGGCGGCACGAAAGAGCTAAAAGGTGCTGCAAACCTAAAAGCCGGTGAAGTCATTGATGCTTCGGTGATGAGTGTATCTAAATTGAAGATTTTTGTACAAGCTGCAATGGCGGAGGCGAAAGCTTCTGGTATTTTGTTGTCGGCACATTTGAAAGCGACGATGATGAAGGTTTCTGACCCAATTATATTTGCCGCTATTGTAGAAGTATACTTCAAAGATGTATTTGATCAATTTGGATCATTATTCGCGGAATTGGGTGTAAATACCAATAACGGTTTGGGTGAAGTGTATAGCAAGATTGCTGGTCACGCACAGGAGAGTGAAGTGAAGACAGCTATCGAAGCAGCAATCACGGCGGGGCCCGATTTGGCGATGGTGAATTCAGATAAAGGAATTACCAACTTACATGTACCATCAGATGTAATTGTAGATGCATCCATGCCAGCTATGATTCGTATTGGCGGTAAGATGTGGGATAAATCGGGTGCAGAACGCGATACTTTAGCGATTATTCCTGATCGCTCTTATGCGGGAGTATATAAAGCAGTTATTGAAGATTGTAAAGCCAATGGCGCATACGACCCCACTACGATGGGATCAGTTCCCAATGTGGGTTTGATGGCGCAAAAGGCAGAAGAATACGGATCGCACGATAAAACTTTCCAAGCATCAGAAAAAGGGACTATCCGTGTGGTCAATAGTGAAGGGGTCGTATTGTTGGAGCAGGCTGTAGAAGAAGGCGATATCTTCCGCATGTGCCAAACTAAAGATGCTCCTATTCAGGACTGGGTGAAGCTAGCGGTAAACCGAGCAAGATTATCGGATACGCCAGCAGTATTCTGGTTGGATAAAGACCGCGCACATGATCGTGAGATTATTGCGAAAGTAGAGCTTTATCTGAAAGATCATGATACCAGCGATGTAGATATACAGATATTGGCACCTATCGAAGCCACGAAATTCTCTGTGGATCGTATCCGCAAAGGAGAAGATACCATTTCCGTAACGGGCAACGTATTACGGGATTACCTAACGGATTTATTTCCAATTTTAGAGTTGGGTACTTCGGCCAAAATGCTTTCTATCGTACCATTGATGAATGGTGGTGGTCTGTTCGAAACAGGTGCAGGCGGTTCAGCACCGAAACATGTAGAGCAATTTGTAGAAGAAGGCTATTTACGCTGGGATTCTTTAGGTGAATTCTTGGCTTTGCAGGCATCATTCGAGCACTTGGCGCAGACACAAGGCAATAAAAAGTCTCAGGTATTAGCAGATGCTTTAGATGAAGCAAACGCGAAATTCTTAGCGAATGACAAATCGCCGGCACGTAAGGTAGGTCAGTTAGATAATAGAGGATCACACTTCTATCTAGCCAGCTACTGGGCAGAGGCTTTAGCCAAGCAAACAAAGGATGCGGAATTAGCGGAGCGTTTTGCTAACATCGCGAAAAATTTGTCGGATAACGAAGCGAAGATTAATGAAGAATTGATCGCTTCGCAAGGTAAAGCACAGGAGATCGGCGGATATTACTATCCAAATGATAAGCTAGTTTCAAAAGCGATGCGCCCTTCGGCCACCTTGAATGAAGCGATTGATAATCTGTAGATTATTGTGATATTTTATGAGGTTTGTTACTTGTATCATGTAGCGATTACTCTGATAATAGACGTAAGAAGTCCGGCGATATCGCCGGACTTCTTTATTTATATCTGTTTAAGAAACCTTGCTAATAATTTCCTTTTGTAGCTAAAATATGTATCTTCGCGACTAATACTAACAATTATTAAACAATTATGAAGAAACTATTATTGACCATCTCCGCGCTAGCTGGATTCGCTCTCATTGGTACGGCTCAGGACTTTGGATTTCAAAAAGGAAACGTAATTTTAGAAGGAAGTTTTCAATCTAGCACCGTCAATGACCGGCTTGCTGGTAGAAAGGAATCTTCTTTTAATTTTACTCCGAAAGCGGGCCTATTCTTGAGTGATCGTTTTGCACTTGGATTATTTTTAGGGATAGGAAGAGAAAAACTAACTGAGCGTGTAGGAGCGGTTTCGGAAGAGCAGGACAAACTTAATGCTTTTGAATTAGGAGTATTCGGTCGATACTACTTTTTGGAAGTAGGAAGCCGTTTTAAAACATATACGGAGCTTAGTACTGGTTATGGAAGCCACACTTACTTCTATAACGCTATAGGGTTTAATCCGTTGGAAAGCAAAAAAAGGGGGTTTGGAGCCAATGCGGGGATTGGGGCAAATTTCTTCCTTACAGAGCGCGTCGCAATTAATTTCTTATTTGCTAATGTGCTCTCATATGCCACATTTAAGCCAACAGAGAATTATGGGAATAACCAAGGTACCTCTACGTCTACTTTCGATACCAATCTCAATGTCTTTGACAACTTTTTCGAGACAGCAAGCTTCGGTCTGACGTTTAAGTTTTAATACAATCTGTAAAGTTTTTTAGCAAGGAAAGCCCAGCTAAAATAATAGCCGGGCTTTCCTTTTTATCGCTTCATACTAATATCCCGGATTCTGTGTTAATGTTGCTGAACCATTGATGACACTTAAGTCAATTTGATTCTGTGGAATTGGGAAATAATTCGTGCGAGATATGGCACTTGCACCCCGAACATCAGTTGTAATGGTACCCTCATATTGATAGATGGCATTCATTGCTGTCTGCAAAATACCCCAACGAGATAAGTCAAAGAAACGATGTCCTTCCATAGCCAACTCTAACTTGCGCTCAAAATAAATCGCGTTCAATGCTAATTGCTGCGAACTGAAATACCCAGCCGGATAAGGATTAACTACATAATTTGCTGCCGGTGTATTGTTAAATCCTGCCAAAGGCGCGCTGTTGTTAATATAACTATACAACCATCCAGCAGGGTCTGCAGCACGTGTTCTAACCCGGTTAACATACGTCAACGCCTGATCTAAGGATCCGCTTTGTGCCTCCGCCTCAGCAGCCATTAACAACACGTCCGCAAAGCGAATTACCAACACATTAATCGCAGTACCGGGGGCCCAAGAGCTTTGGTCTGAATAGATATCCTGTGTGGCCTGCCAGTAAATGTTCTTTTTATTACTATACGGCCCCGCACTCACTTGCTCCCTAATCCAGCTACGTCCAGGATGCAGTCCCCAATCATGAAATGGGATGCCTCTTCTACCCACAGTCCAGTCCAGTCGAGGATCGAGTGTTGTAACATCTGGTGTGAATGCACTAGTAGATGCTATGCCCATATCATTCTTCACTGCTGTGCTATTATAGTTCTCCAGATATGGAAGACCTGTTGTAGGCGAGGTACGATAAGAGTTCACCAAATCTTGTGTTGGCTGATAGAATCCGCAACAGCGAAAAGGACTTTCGTACGGAAAGTTTAGCTTTCCTCCAGAATTGGCAAAAGTGATCGAATTGGTGCCATCATTAGCGACCATCTGAATGGCAAAAACCGATTCAGCGTTGTTCTTTGTGGCTGCATCAAAGTTGTTTTTAAAAGGCACTAAGTCATAGCGAATGCCGTTTACAGTCACCCCATTAGTGATTACATCTGTAAATACGGTACGAGCCTCCGCAAATTTTTTCTGATACAACAGTGTTTTACCTAAATATGCAGCTGCAGCCCACTTGTTGACACGACCCACCTCCGCAAATGTGGCCGGGAGGTTCGCGAAAGCATATTCAAAATCTGCCTGTATTTGTGGCCAAATGTCCGCGGTGTTGGGCTGGTAGTAGCTTTCACTGTTCTCATCCACCCACGGCACCTGATTAAACATCTTTTTCAAATCAAAATAGAAATGTGCACGTAGAAAGCGAGCCTGAGCCGAAATTTCTAGTCTTTCCTGATCCGTAAGATCGGTGGCAAGATCTAAGAATCGTAACGTCTGGTTGGCACGACTCACCCCTTCAAAAGAGGATTTCCATTTGTTGTTGAAAAATCCGTTGCTGGCGTCTTGTGTTAATCGTGCAATTTGGTTGATGGCAGGTTGATCGCCGCCATCACTTCCTTTATGCGCTTCACCGCCGGCGACACTGCCATAAATCCAGTTGTCTGGAGACGATTCCCATGGGCCACCGCCACCTAAACCATCGTCGTTTCGTGCAGCTGCTAATGCAGAGTAGGCACCGGTTAATAAAGAGTTGACTCCCACTTTATTGCTGAGCTGCTCTTCACTCAATTCTCCCAAGGGAGCTTGCTCTAGGAACGATTTGCTACAACCTGTAATCAACAGACTGGTGCATACTCCCCATTGTATAATTGATAATAATTTCGTTTTCATAATACCGTGTGTTTAAAACCCAACATTTAATCCAAATAGTATTTGGCGTGGCGTGATGTATGTACCCTGATCAATACCAAAAGCCGTGGTTGAACCAGAAATTTCAGGATCTGGACCCGAATATTTCGTTAACGTGAAAATATTGGCCGCTTGTACATACACACGTACGCGCTTCAATTTGGCACGTGTTAACCACTCCTCTGGAAGGGTGTAGCCTAAAGCCGCATTGCGTAGGCGCAGATAATCTCCCTTCTCCACGAAATAGGAGTTAGGTACGTCTTTCGTACTGGCATAACTGGTTAACTCTTGTATAGGTGCTTTCGCGTTCATGTTCTCTGGTGTCCATGAGTCATAGACCGCGGTATTACTGTTTGCGCTACCATTAAACGAAGAATAGAAGTCGGTGTACCAACGCACGTTGTTCCAGATGTCGTTCCCAGCGACCCCATAGAAAAATGCAGTAAAATCCCAATTTTTGTAAGTCAACCCTAAATTCAAACCATAACTCATGGTTGGATTCGGATTGCCTAGCACGGTGCGATCGTTAGCGTCTATGATACCGTCTCCATTGACGTCTGCATAGCGGAAGCGACCAACGCCAATATCTGTTTGATAGAGCGCTTCTGGATTGCCTGAGGATTCTCTAGCTCTCGCATTTGCCGCATTGACCTCCTCCTGTGAGTTCCAGAAGCCGTCTGTTTGATAACCAAAGAAAGAACCCATCGGGTTTCCTACAGAATTCCGTACTACATAACTACCATTAAAGCGGTATTGTGATCCAATTACATCGAAATAATCACTGTTTTGAGAAACGCTTTGGATCACATTTTTGTAGGTCGTTAAGGTACCTGTGGTGGTTAATTTTAAATCTGGTCCTAGATCAAAATTTCCAGTAATTGCCACGTCTAATCCGGAGTTTTTCATACGAGCCACATTGGCAAATGGCTGTGTAGCGCGTCCAGCTGTGCCCGGTAGCTCGGGGTTGTACAATAGGTCGTCAATAACTTTGGTGTAATAGTCTACGTTTAATTCTAGACGAGAAAATAAGGTCGCATCGAAACCAACATTGGTATTGATGTTTTTCTCCCAACGTGCATCAGGATTGCCGATACGAAATGGCTGTACGCCCAATACTGTACTGTTTCCAGAACCCGTGATATCATAATAAGACGAGCGGCGCACGCCCACAAAAGTGTTAAAGGAATTGCGGGAGTTGACATTGAGTTGATTTCCCATTACCCCATATCCACCTCGAATCTTGAAGTCATTTAACCAGCTTTTCGTTTCCGCCATAAAGTTTTCGTCCGATATGCGCCATCCTGCACTTACTGCAGGAAACCAACCCGATTGGTTATTTAGGAATTTGGAGGATGCGTCACGGCGTAATGTTAATCCCAACAGATATTTTTGTTTGAAGTTGTAATCAACACGTCCAATTAAAGAAGACAACATCGAAGCATCCCGTGCAGATCGTGCAGTCTGTGCACCAAACCCAGTGTTTAGATCGACAAAATCACGATCGAATGTTAAATATCCCTGTGTAGTGGCTTCCATAAAACGAAAATTCTCCTGATACGCTTCCGTACCTAATACTACAGAGATGTCATGAATATTGTTGAAGTTTTGCTTATAGTTGATGGTGTTAGTCCAGGTCCAGTTCCACGCATTCACAGAATTTTCCGTGTAGGCATTAGCTACCTCATTTTCCAAGTTTTCGTATTGTGGAAATATGAAACGCTGTGAATGTCCGGAATTGATCTCCCCTCCAAATACAGTACGAGCTGTGAAGTTTTTCCAAAGATCTACCTCAGCAAATACATTACCGATGAGGCGGTTATTTTGGCTGCGGTTATTACGCGTACGATCGGCGATAGCCACTGGATTTCGTGCATTGCCCAATCCACCGCCAGCCGTTCCGGCATAATTTCCCATAATATCATACACCGGAATGATGGGAGCCTGACGAAAGCTCATTCCAATTGAACTACCTTCGTCCAATTCTCCTATACCATCATTTCCTAATCCGTCAGTAAGAGACCCTTCTTCCGTTTGTGGAGATCGGCGCAACGCGTAGGTAATGTTCTCTCCAATGCGTACTCGGTTACCAATTTTGTAGTTGGAGTTTGCCCGAATCGTATAACGGTTCATATACGTGTTTTTCAGCACACCCTCCTGATCGAAATAATTGGCGGAGAAAAGAAATGCTCCTTTTTCATTTCCATGGCTCACAGCAATATTGTGACTCATAATAGGCGCATTGCTGAAAATTTCGTCTGCCCAGTCTGTACCGGCATGGTTAGCACGATTAATCCTGTAGAAACCTCCGGGGTTTCTATCGAAATAATTAGGATTGACATTGTAGAGTGCTGGATTGACTCTGGGATCGCCCTCCATCGCTCCTTGTGGAGCAATGTAATCTGGCAAACGTGGCTCAGCACCAGTTCCATATAAATCATTGCCAACTGCTACACCACTGTTGCGCTGAGCCTGAAATGTTAGGCGAGCATTATCCAATGGGGAAGCGATGTCCCAAATATTGCCTCGGATCGGGCGCTGGCTGCCGTAGAACATGTCGTAATTGACGCGTACTTCTCCGTCCTGCTTTCCTTTTTTAGTAGTAATGATAATTACTCCATTGGCAGCGCGGGCTCCGTATATCGAGGCCGAACCGGCATCTTTCAACACTTGCATCTGATCAATGTCGTTCGGGTTTAAATCGACAATATTTTGGATCGGAATTCCATCTACTACGTATAAAGGCGAGTTATTGCCAAACGTATTGATACCGCGAATACGGACTTCCGGTTCCCGTCCTGGTTGTCCGGAGCCGACCACTGTAACACCAGATGCCTGTCCTTGCAGCTGATTGTTAATCTGGCCAGATGGCTGGCGGTTCATTTCCGAAACATTCACTACCGAAACAGCACTGGTGAGGTCTTTCCGCCTTTGTGTAGCGTAACCCGTTACCACAACTTCATCTAAGTTACTGGTAGACTCGTTAAGCTGTACGGTATAACTCTCGGTCGCAGATGTTACAGGAACATCTTTTTGGGTATAACCTATATAGTCAAATACGAGTACGTCGCCGACCTTTGCCACAATCTCGAAGCTCCCGTCTTCTTCTGTGCGTGTACTGATGTTAGTGCCTTTCACGGTGATTCCAACACCTTGAATTGCTTGCTTACTCGTAGCATCTACTACTTTTCCGCGGATACTGCTTTGTGCTGTACTCCGCATCAATAAGATTTTTTCTTTTTCTAATTTGTATTGGACGTTCAAGTCAGCCTGTATCTGATTTAGTAGCTGCCCCAGCACCCAATCTGTGGTCTTCAGATCGAGCATACGCGTTGTTTGTAGTACCGATGGGCTATAGACAAATTGGATTTGTGTCTGCTTTTCGATTTCATTAATCGTGCGTTGCAGACTGATTTTTTTCTCTGTCAGCGTCACTTTTTGGGTGGTTGGGTTTTTGCTTTCCGCAGCTTGCGTGTTTGCCCCGACCACCAGCGCCATGAATAGCCAGCCACAGAGGAGTGCTGTGCTATACATTGCGTTCCTTTTGGAACTGTATTTTGTGAAGTTCATAATGATTGGTTTTGATGTTTACCACTCGGATTTCTCGGTCAGATATATATCTGTTGGTTTGCCATTTTCTCGGCAGATAAGAGGACTGCCGGATAAGATTTGAGTTTCTGTTTTTATCATAAGTATGTGTTTATTTGTTAGTGGTTTATAGAATGGAGATTTTACGATCGTGAATTACATAGCGTGTGGCAGTAACGGCACAGATCAGATCCAGTTGTTCGAAGAGCGTCAGGTTATCCAAATCACCCGTGAATGTGGTGCTCCTATGGGGTGGTGTTACCCGAATATCTAGCTCATAGATTTTACTAAGTTTGTTGGCCAATACGGCAAGATCAACAGCCTGATAACGCACTTGTGCAAGTATTGCCTGATCTGTAACTACTACCTTTGGTTTTTCTACGATGGTCGCTTGTAATGTTTCTCTTTTCTTATTAAATACTGCGCGGTGATTTATGGTTAGCTCTACGGGCCTAGGTTTTGTGAAAATGCGTTGCACTAGAGATACGTCCCGGCAGGTATGCGTTACTTGTACCTTGCCAGAGTATACGATCACTTCACTTTCGTCTGTATCCATATCCTGTATGAGGAATTCCGTGCCTAATACTTCAGTGGTCATTTTTCCGTGCAAGACGGAAAAGGGGCGAAGTGGGTCGGAAGCGACATGGAAAATGGCGCTACCCACGAGAGCTACTTTTCTTGGTGAAAAGTTAGCGGTGTAGCTTAGTCTAGCCCCTTGCAGCAACCTTATTGTAGACCCATCTGGTAGATCTACCTGCAGTGTGTCTGTTCCCGCATTGCTTACCACTTCCAAAGGAGAGGCTGGCCACCAAAATGTAAATACCAGCACAGGAAGTAAGATAGCTGCTGCCACAGCGATCCAATTGGACGATTTTTTCGGCATCTTGATGATAGGCTTGGAAATTGGGGTGGCTTGAGAAATCTTTTGCCAAAGACGTTCTTCCATTGCTTGGTAATCTTCTTTGCTTAAAGATAATTTTTCTTTTTCGGGCAGCATGTCATACCATTTCTCTATCATACGCGTCTCATCGAGCGTACAAGTACCTTGCAGATACCGCTGCAAAATGTCTTTAAATTGTTTACGACTCATCAGAAAAGTCAGTTTATAATGTGTAAAGGTCAGTGATGACATATCAAGATCTTGCCATCTACACTATAAGTAGCACAGGAAAGGTATATCCCTAAAAAAAGAAGATAATTTTTTTATTTCTTTTAATCAGGAAAATAGATAAGGTGCGCTGATCCAAATGGTGAGCGCACCTATGGTTAGGTAATCGCGCAATACTATGCGTAATGCTTTTAAGGATTTCGTAATGTGGTATTCGACCGCTTTTTCAGAGAGCTGTAAAGCGTGGGCAATTTTTTTGACAGATTGGTATTCAATTCGGCTCATCACAAAAATCTGCCTAGTTTTGGGCGGTAATTGTTTTAATCCGTCGTATAATTGTCCCATTAGTTCTTTAGCAGAAAGCGGGTCAATACAGTTGTTTTGCTGTTGCGGATCATCTTCTGATTTCTTAAAGTGGGCAAAACGTTCTGCCTTGATCACCGATTTGATATGATTGATGAAGCTAAAGCGCGCTGCCGCGTCGAGGTAGGAGGGTAGGTGTTGAATATTCAGTTCTGCTCGCCGTTCCCAAAGGGAGACGAAGATTTTTTGCGTCAGCTCCTCGGCTAATTCCATATTACCGGATTTAGCATGAAGCTGCCTGAATAGTGATCGCCAATAGCGCCGGTAAATCTCTTCGAATGCGCCGTGATCGCTTTTTTTTAACAAGGACAGCAGCGTTTGATTGGTTAGATCGCAGGTCTGCATAAGTAGTTTATAATTACGTAGTGATAAATATATATAATATTTGTTACAAACTGCAAATACCTATATACGAAAAAAGCTCCCAGTTGGACTGGAAGCTTTTAGTTTTTTCAGATTGAAAATCGATCACACTTTGATTTCCACTTCAACGCCTGAAGGCAATTCAAGTTTCATCAATGCGTCAACAGTCTTAGAGTTCGAAGAGTAGATATCCAATAGTCTTTTGTAAGCACTTAATTGGAACTGCTCACGCGCTTTTTTGTTAACGTGTGGTGAACGTAAAACGGTATAGATTTTTTTCTCTGTAGGCAATGGAATAGGTCCGCTTACTACAGCACCTGTAGGTTTTACTGTTTTTACGATTTTCTCAGCTGATTTGTCAACCAAGTTGTAATCGTAAGATTTCAATTTGATTCTGATTCTTTGGCTCATTGTATGTTGTTTAATTGTTTAAAATGATCGCCAATTAGAGCTATTAACAACTGGCGATCGGGTTTATTTTGAAAGGCTGTATTATTCTACAGATCCTTTAACTTTACCTTTTGATTTCGCGATTACATCTTCCATGACGTTACGCGGAGCTTCTGCATAGTGATCAAACTCCATAGTAGATGTTGCACGACCAGAAGTAATGGTACGCAATTGCGTTACGTAACCAAACATTTCAGAAAGTGGTACTAACGCTTTGATTACTTGTGCACCATTACGAGAATCAAGACCTTGCATCTGACCACGACGACGGTTTAAGTCACCCATTACGTCACCCATGTTCTCTTCTGGAGTTAATACCTCAATTTTCATGATAGGCTCCATCAATACTGGAGAACATTTTGGCAATGCCTCGCGATATGCTTGGCGACCAGCTAGTTCGAATGATAGAGAGTCTGAATCGACTGCGTGGAATGATCCATCAATCAAACGAACTTTCATGCCTGATAATGGGTAGCCGGCCAATACACCGTTTACCATCGAAGTTTCGAATCCTTTTTGAACAGAAGGGATAAATTCTTTAGGGATTTTACCACCCACGATTTCGTTGACAAACTGAAGTGGTGACTTTGTTAAGTCATAATCTTCGTCTGCTGGAGAGATAACCACTTTGATATCCGCGAATTTACCACGACCACCAGATTGTTTCTTGAATACCTCACGGTGTTCTGTAGTACCGTTGATAGACTCTTTGTAAGATACCTGAGGAGCTCCTTGATTTACCTCTACTTTGAATTCACGTTTCAAACGGTCGATCAAGATTTCTAAGTGAAGCTCACCCATACCAGAGATTACTGTTTGACCAGTTTCTTCGTCCGTTTTTACAACGAATGTAGGATCCTCTTCCGCTAGTTTACCAAGACCGATACCCAATCTATCCATATCAGCTTGCGTTTTAGGCTCAATAGCTAATCCGATAACTGGCTCAGGGAAGTTCATAGACTCTAACACGATAGGGTGTTTTTCATCACATAAAGTATCACCTGTTTTGATGTCTTTGAAACCAACTACAGCACCAATATCACCCGCTTCGATTTGTGGGATAGGGTTTTGTTTGTTCGCGTGCATTTGGAAGATACGAGAGATACGCTCTTTATTGCCTGAACGTGTGTTCAAGACGTAAGAACCTGCATCTAACTTACCAGAGTAAGCGCGGATAAAACATAGACGACCTACGAATGGGTCAGTAGCGATTTTGAAACCTAATGCTGCGAATGGCTCTTTCACATCTGGCTTACGCACTAATTCTTCGCCCGTGTCAGGATGAGTTCCTTTAACACCTTCTGAATCCATTGGTGAAGGCAATAATTCCATCACTAGATCCAACATGGTTTGAACACCTTTGTTTTTGAAAGATGAACCACATACCATTGGTACGATGGAGTTATCTAAAACGGCTGCACGCAATGCATTTAAGATTTCGCGTTCTGTTAGGGAATTAGGATCTTCGAAGAATTTCTCCATCAAAGTCTCATCATAACCAGCTACCGCTTCTAATAATTTTTCACGATACTCAGCTACTTCATCCAACATATCATCAGGAATTGGCACTTCGGTAAAGGTCATTCCTTTATCATGCTCATTCCATACAATACCACGGTTGTTAATCAAGTCAACTACACCAGTGAATGTATCTTCTGCTCCGATAGGCAATTGTAATGCTACTGCATCAGATCCTAACATGGATTTTACTTGGCCAACCACTTTCAAGAAGTCAGCACCAGAGCGATCCATTTTGTTGACGAAACCGATACGAGGCACTTTGTAGTTATCCGCCAAGCGCCAGTTAGTTTCTGACTGTGGCTCTACTCCATCCACTGCGGAGAATAAAAACACTAATCCGTCTAATACGCGCAAAGAACGGTTTACCTCTACGGTAAAATCCACGTGACCTGGTGTATCAATAACGTTTACTTGGTATTTTTTATCGCGGTAGTTCCAGAATACGGTCGTCGCAGCTGAAGTGATCGTGATACCACGTTCTGCTTCTTGCTCCATCCAGTCCATGGTCGATGCACCTTCGTGTACCTCACCGATTTTGTGGTTTACGCCAGAGTAGTATAGAATACGCTCTGTTGTCGTAGTTTTACCAGCATCGATGTGGGCAGCGATACCGATATTTCTAGTTAATCTTAAATCTCTTGCCATAATAATTTTAAAGCGATAGGCCTATGCCTGTATTGTTGTTCAATGTTTTTAAATAAGTACACCGGCTTTGTCAAACCCTTGCGAGATGTCAAAGCCGGCGTATGCCTTATTAGATTCTGCTAGTTTTCACAGTTAGAATCTGAAGTGTGAGAACGCTTTGTTAGCTTCCGCCATCTTGTGCGTATCTTCTTTCTTCTTTACAGCTGCACCTTCACCTTTAGAAGCTGAGATGATTTCTCCTGCTAGTTTTTCGAACATGGTTTTTTCACCACGTTTACGAGCGTAAGAGATTAACCATTTCATACCCAAAGCGATTTTACGATCTGGACGAACTTCCATAGGAACTTGGAAGTTAGCACCACCTACACGACGTGATTTTACCTCTACGGCAGGCATCACATTGTTCAATGCTTTTTTCCAAGCTTCAAGACCGCTCTCTTGTGTTTTTTGCTCTACTAATTCTACTGCATCGTAAAAGATAGAGTACGCGATAGATTTCTTACCGTCGAACATCATGTTATTTACGAAACGCGTTACCTGAACGTCATTAAACTTCGGATCAGGTAAAATGATTCTCTTTTTTGGTTTTGACTTTCTCATTTTAATTTCCTCCGTTTAATTATTTCTTTTTGCCTTTTGCAGGAGCTGCTGCCGCTTGTCCTGGTTTAGGACGTTTTGTTCCGTATTTCGAACGACGTTGGTTACGTCCAGCTACACCGGATGTATCTAGCGCACCACGGATAATGTGGTAACGTACACCTGGTAAATCTTTCACACGACCACCGCGGATTAACACGATCGAGTGCTCTTGTAAGTTGTGGCCTTCACCAGGGATGTAGGCATTCACCTCTTTACCGTTTGTTAAACGGACACGAGCGACTTTACGCATTGCTGAGTTTGGTTTTTTAGGGGTAGTAGTATATACACGTGTACATACACCTCTTCGCTGTGGACATGAGTCCAACGCTGGTGACTTACTCTTGTCAACCAGAGCTACTCTACCTTTTCTAACTAATTGTTGGATAGTAGGCATTTACCTGTTCTAGTTTTTTAATTCGTTTAAAATTAATTTTTAAAGTCCGCAAAGATACTTATTTCCATTTGAATATTAAATAGTTAGTGAAGAAAGTTTGAATGTTTTTTCGTTGCCAAGAGGAGCCTAACATAAATTATATATGACACCTAGCTTATTAGCGCATGGTGAGGTTCACATTTTTTAGATACATGTAATTGATTATTTATATTGCTAAAATGTTTTTCTTTACCATTATTGTATTTATTTGGCACATATTTTGCGAATAGCACAATAAATTATAAAATTTAAACATTATCTATTAAAACTATGAAAAGTACTTGGGTTTCCGCCATTGTGTTGGCGCTAGTGGCATTTTTATTCGTTGGATGCTCTAAAGATGATAATAGTCCTTCGGGAGGTAGTATTGATGCGGCTGTGGGTACTTTTCAGGGGAGTTTGGAGGTTACCGGACAAGATGCAAGATTTAATCAAACGATTGTCGTGACCAAAGTTTCTAACGAGAGAATTAGGGTGAAGGTGGGTGACGCTTCGTTGAATTTACCTGATCGCGAATTTAATGTTACCAACAACGCTAATATAGCTATTCAATCTGCATCAATTTCTACAGGAGGCGACTTTATATACGATGTCAGAGAGCAGAGTGTAATCTACCAATCTGCTCCTATGGCAGAAGGTGAAGTTTTATTTACTTTCAAGGGAAATAAGCAATAAACTTATTTATTTAGGGTTACATGATAAAGCCAGATCTATATTAGATCTGGCTTTATTGCTATGTATTTAATTGATCAGCGTGAAATGGATCTACTTAGATCTAATAAGATGGTTTGTTATTCTACATGAGCTTTTGGTGATTTATAATAATAAGCGTTCGTGATTAGAAGAATACCTTTCCTCCTCTATCAACACATGTAATTTTTTCTCATTTATTTTTAAAATGGAATCGTAACTATTAAAAAATTATTTTCATAAATTTGGTTGTAACATTTGAAATTTCAGTTCGATAAACCATGCTGAAGAATGCAAACAAGGAACCAAGCCATTCGCAATTATCTTCCTATTGGGCAAGGTCTGTAGAGGAGCTATTAACCGAACTTAATTCAGCACAGGGAGGTATTTCAGAAGAAGAGGCCGCGTCTAGATTGGCTATTTATGGCCCGAACAGCCTAAGCAATAAAAGTGAAACCAGCGCTTATTTATTGTTTCTGCAACAGTTTAAAAGTCCAATCACCCTGATACTCATCGCTGCCGCCATCTTGTCATTTTTACTTCAAGACAGGACAGACGCAATTATTATTTTGTCTATTGTTTTGGTTAGTAGTTGTTTAGGCTTCTGGCAGGAGTATGGAGCTTCGAATGCTGTCGCTAAGTTATTGAAACTTGTTCAGGTGACTGTAAAGGTCGTTCGAGGAGGTGATGTGATGTCATTATCAACGGCTTTAGTTGTTCGTGGTGACATAGTGGTTCTTTCTGCCGGTGATATTATTCCGGCTGATTGTATCATAATGAATTCCCAAGATCTCTTTGTCGACGAGGCAGCCTTTACGGGTGAAAGCTATCCGGTAGAAAAACAAGCAGGAGTGTTGGCGGAGGATACCTCTGTTTCGAAACGTTCCAACATGTTATTTATGGGGTCGCATGTTATCAGTGGAAAGGCATCCGTAATTGTAGTTTCTACGGGAATGTCTACGGAGTTTGGTAAGATATCGGATCGCCTTCAACATAACGCTCCTGCAACGGAATTCGAGGTGGGAATCAAAAAATTCGGCTACATGTTGATGCAGATTACACTGGTCTTGATACTCATTATTTTTGCGTTCAACGTATTGTTGCATAAACCTATTCTGGACTCTTTTCTTTTTTCATTGGCTCTGGCTGTGGGTCTCACGCCTCAACTGTTGCCTGTAATTATCACGGTAAACCTTGCCTCAGGAGCCAAGAAAATGGCTATACAGAAAGTAATTGTTAAGCGACTCTCGGCAATTGAAAACTTTGGAAGTATGAATGTTCTCTGCTCGGATAAGACAGGTACAATCACAGAGGGAAAGGTGAAATTGTACAAAGCATTTGGATTTGATGGAGTAGATGATGAAAAGGTTAGTCGGTACGCATTTTTCAATGCAGTAATGCAGAAGGGATTTAAGAATCCAATAGATGAGGCAATCATAGATGTTTTTGCGCAAAGCAATTTTCAACTACCCGAATTATTGGGGGAAGTGCCGTATGATTTTAGTCGTAAACGGCTGAGTATAGGCGCCGTTGTTGATGAAAATACTACTCTTATTACAAAAGGTGCTTTCCAACAGATCCTTTCTATATGTAAGCGGGTACAGGTCGGCCCTAAAAATATTGCAGATTTATCTGATGATAGAAAATCTAGTCTCTTAGACTTGTACGAACAATATAGCAAGGAAGGTTATCGGACACTCGGGCTTTGCTACAGAATCATAGATAATGCTGCCATAAGTAAGCAAATAGAAGAGGATATGGTATTTCTCGGTTTTGTAACCTTTTATGATCCGCCTAAGGAAAGTGCGATTTCTGCGATTGCAAACCTGGAAAAATTGGGGGTGAAGCTGAAAATAATTACCGGAGACAATGCCTTAGTTGCAGAGAGCCTTGCCAAACAGGTGGGTATACTAAATCCGGTCGTAGTTAGTGGAGAGTCTTTAAGAGAAAAGAGCAGCGAGGCGATTCAAGTAGCGGTTTTGCAGGCTGATATCTTTGCAGAGGTAGAACCCAGCCAAAAGGAACAAATCATTTTGGCGCTTAAGAAGTCAAAGAACGTAGTTGGTTTCATGGGAGATGGCATTAATGATGCAGCGGCACTTCATGCGGCGGATGTGGGTATTTCTGTAGATACTGCCGTTGATGTTGCAAAAGAAGCTGCTGATCTGGTGCTGATGAATCAGAATTTGGAAGTACTCATCAATGGTGTTAAGGAAAGCAGAAGGACGTTCGCCAATACGATGAAATATATTTTTATGGCTACCAGTGCTAACTTTGGCAACATGTTTAGTATGGCAGGCGCTTCGCTAATCCTCCCGTTCCTCCCATTATTGCCCAAGCAAATACTACTGACCAATCTGCTCACAGATGTTCCCGAAACAACAATCGCTACTGACAATGTCGATGAAGAGTATATTAATTCTCCACATCGGATAGATATCGGCTTTATCAAAAAGTTTATGTTTGTTTTTGGACTGCTCAGCTCCCTATTTGATTTTTGTACGTTTGGTCTATTGATTTTAGTGCTCCGAGCCAATGAACAGCAATTCCAGACAGGCTGGTTCTTAGAGTCCGTAGTATCTGCCTCTCTGATCGTATTGGTCATGCGTACTCGCCTGCCGTTCTTTAAAAGTAAACCAGGGTGGGCTCTGCTGTTTGCAAATTTATTAATTATCATTACTGTATTGATATTGCCTCTTACCCCTTTAGGAAGTGTGTTTGGATTCGTAGCGCTTCCAATCCAATTCTATATCTATATGTTGCTTATTGTGGCGGTATATGTTCTTATAGCGGATTATGTTAAAAGGTGGTTTTATAGGAAAGTGGCTCCCGGATATTGATTTAGATATAAAGGAACTACCAAAATCTAATGCCCATATATTTTCAAAAATCGAAAATATTATTTACTCTGATTTTGATGAAAACAACAAAAACATCGCCACATATTTTAAACACGTCTGCAAATCTTTTAGGTTTTTGCTTATTTGTGATCACTGCTTTGCATGTGAATGATAAACACGAAGGGACAATAATGGATGAGTTCACTTCCGTAATAGCATTGTTATTGGCTCTATCATCACTGCTGTCCTTCTTTTCTATACGAACTGAAAATGCTACCCGGCTCTCCGGCCGGCTAGAGGATATTGCAGATGCGTTGTTCATCATCTCTCTGGTTGCCATTGTGCTCCTTATCCTTTTCATATTTTTATATTTTTTATAAATAGTAGATGTCCATATGATTCTTTTCAAAACCGGATATAGTTTAGTTAGAATGAGATCATGGCTTGCCATAAAGGACAATGGCTCGAAAATAATTCAAGTATCCTTTTCATTACTATGCATTATTTTGGTGTGGTGGTTCTTCAGGCATGAAAAATCAGAATTGAGCCATGTTCCAGAAATGCTCAGCCAATCAAATCCGTACTGGATTTGTAGCGGAATTGCTTTGGCCGTACTATACATTTTTGTACAGGCCATGATGTACCGCATGGCGTTCAAGGCCACCCGTTCTAATACGAACATTTCCGATATGGCAGCTCTTTTTCTGAAAAGAAATCTTGCCAGTGTGTTTTTGCCGGCAGGCGGTGTCTCTTCTCTCGCTTTTTTTGGGCAACCGCTGGAGAAAAAGGGCGTGAGCAAATCTAGTATCCGTATGGCATCTGCTTTATACGGGTTTGCGGGGATCGTATCCATTCTGCTCGTGGCCATACCTGCATTTATTAGTGCTTTTTTCTATGTATCGCTTGGTTGGACATCCTGGCTTGCACTAGCATTGACGCTATTACTTACCCTAGGAATTCTACTTGGCTATCGTGCTATTCGCCAAGGCGGATCTTTAAAGGATTGGCTGGAGGACAAACTTCCTGTACTTCGCACCATTTTGGAAGATGCTTCCAGCAGTCTACTCGAACGGCGGTATATATTTTTGACCATTTTTTACAGCATATTGGTAGAATTGTGTGGCATCGGACATCTTTATATAGCTATGAAGGCACTTGGGGTAGCGCCTCTTTTTATGGCAGCTGCAATCGGCTACGTCGTTGCAGTTATTTTTATGCTGATATCTCCTTTTTTGCGGGGTCTGGGCGCCGTTGAGCTATCTATGGCTTTCCTTCTTGCCAAATTTGGGTATGATCAAGGTGCAGCACTTTCCATGACAATGTTGTACCGAGTTTTCGAATTCTGGTTGCCTTTGCTGGCAGGAGTGATTGCTTTTGTTTTGCCTTGGAATAAAATTGTATTGAGAATCGTTCCTTCTGTATTATTGATGCTGTCTGGTATTATCAATATCCTATCAGTACTGACACCTGCAATTGTGGAAAGAATACGGATTATTCGGGGTTTCATCTCAATAGATATTTCACATGCTTCCAACTTCCTGGTTTTTGCAACAGGTATTTTTATGTTAGGGACGGGTCTATTTCTATTGCGTGCCCAGCGCAGTGCTTGGATATTTGCATGTCTTTTATGTTTCGTCTCAGTCGTTGGAAACCTCTTAAAGGCCTATGACTATGAAGAGGCGGCGCTGTCACTAATTGTGCTTTTTTGTTTATTGGTGACCCGTAGGCAATATTTTGTGAAAGGAGCAACTTCTTGGCATACAAAAGGAAATTTTCTGACATTGGGTGTCTGTATGGCTATGATATTAGTGTATGGTATGCTTGGATTTTATCTGATGAACCCGGCCCATTTCCAGAGGGATTTTACATGGTACGAGTCTTTGGTGTATACCATTCGCGAGTTTTTCCTTTTGGATAATGATATGGTATATCTTGATTCTTCAGGTCGCATGTTTTTGAAATCTATAAACCTGTTGGGCTTCACATTTTTTTCTTTCCTATTATATACGGTATTTAAGTCCTGGCTTTCTCAAACGAAATGGGCAAGAAGTCAACTGCTAGATGAAGCAATTGCTTTTACGCAAAAATATGGAGCAAGCGCCATAGATTACTTCAAATATTACTGGGATAAACAGCTCTTTTGGTCGGCCAATAAAAAAGCATTTATATCATTCAAGATTTCGGGCAGGTTTGCCGTGGTCCTGGAAAAACCTGTTGCTATTGATGTAACGGAGAGTAAAAAATGTCTGTTAGAGTTTGAAGATTACTGCAATGGGCTAGGTTATTCTGCGGTCTATTATCGAGTGGGAGAGAAAGATCTTGGGCTTTTTGAAGAGATGGGTAGGAAGCGATTCTTTTTAGGACAGGAAGCAATAGTCGATCTTCATGATTTTTCTCTGGATGGCAAAGAAAAGAAGTCGTTGAGAAATGCTGTAAACAAGTTAAAATCTACCGGTTATGTTTTGAATATTTACCCTTCACCATTATCAGCAGATTTGGTGGATCGCTTAGAAGAAGTTTCAGAATCGTGGCTACATGAGAATGGAAAGACGGAAATGCTCTTCGCGGAGGGAATGTTTGTTAGGCATGAAGTCGCCCGTAATGATGTGATTGTGTTGGAGCGTGATGGTGAGGTGTTCGCATTTCTGAACATTATTCCTGATTATGTTTTCAATGAAGGAACCTATGATCTTATCCGTAAAAAGAATACTGCTCCCAATGGTGCTATGGATGGGCTAATCCTTCAAATGTTTCGCTATTTTCAGGAAAGAGATATTAGGTATGTAAACCTTGGTATGGCACCGATGTCTGGGCTAGATAAGGCTTCAGGCGTCGGAGAGCATGTTATCAAGTTTGCCTATGAGCATGCTTCGAGATATGGTCATTATAAGGGGCTTCGGGAATTCAAAGAAAAGTATCATCCCATTTGGCAGAATGTATATCTTTTGTACTCCGATGATCTCCAATTGTTCGGCATACCACAGGCTTTAAAAAACGTGATGAAGGATTAGGATGAGATCTGTCAAAATAAATTAGAAGAATTTATATCTCAAAGATTTGTCGCAGATCGGATTACTCCTTACAGAGACGACCTCCTGCGCCAGGAGGTCGTCTCTTATTTTCTATCCTATCAAACGGTAACTGTATAAAATTATCCGTGCATGCTTCTTGATATTGATTGCTTAGGTGATCAGTGTAAAGTCGATTTGCCGTTTTTCTAAATCTACTTTCTTTACCTTGATCTGCACTTCATCGCCCAGTTGATATACCTTTTTCTTGCGCTGGCCTATAATGGCATAATTCTTTTCATCCAAAGTATAGAAGTCGTCATTGATGTCGCGTAGCCTCACCATACCTTCACATTTATTCTCCTCAATCTCTACATACATGCCCCATTCTGTTACGCCAGAGATCAAACCCGTATATTCTCTTCCAATCTGATCTTGCAGGAATTCTGCTTGCTTATACTTAATAGATGCACGCTCTGCTTCTGCGGCTTTCTTTTCCATCTGAGAGCTGTGCTCACATAGCTTTTCGTAATGTTCTGGATTTACTTGTTCGCCACCATCTAGATAGAATTGCAACAGACGATGAACCATCACATCCGGGTAGCGACGAATAGGGGAGGTGAAGTGTGTGTAGTAATCAAAGGCTAATCCATAATGCGAAGTATGTTTGGTGGTGTAGATCGCCTTAGCCATCGAGCGTACCGCTAGCGAGGTCAGTATGTTTTGCTCTTTTTGCCCTTCAATTTTTGTCATCAGTGCATTCAGCGATTTGGCGGTCTCTTTGTCTGTCTTTGTGTTCATTTTATGTCCAAATCGCGAAGCGAATTGCGAGAAGGAGGCCAGAGCATCGGGTTTTGGTACGTCGTGAAAACGATACACAAAGGTCGGCTTATTCTTTCCTTTACCACGCTTTCCGATGAATTCAGCCACGCGTCTGTTGGCTAATAGCATGAAATCTTCAATTAGCTTATGCGCATCTTTACGGACTTTGGTATACACACCGGTAGGTTTGCCGTTTTCGTCGAGGTGAAATTTCACTTCTTCGGACTCGAAGCTGATGGCGCCGCTTTTGAATTTGCGTTCGCGCAGGATGTATGCCAGTTCATTCAGCTTAAGAATTTCTTCTGAGAAATCTCCGGCTTTATTTTCAATCACTTCCTGAGCTTCTTCGTAGGAGAAGCGACGGTCGGAATGGATCACGGTGCGACCAAACCATTCGTTTTGAATCTGCGCTTGGTCGTTCAATTCAAATACAGCCGAGAAACAAAGTTTGTCTTCCTTTGGACGAAGTGAGCAGAGGTTGTTGGATAAGCGCTCGGGCAACATCGGGATCACACGATCTACCAGATATACCGAAGTGCCGCGGTCAAAAGCTTCTTTATCTAACGGAGAATCTGGGATCACGTAATGGGATACATCCGCGATGTGAACACCGATTTCATAGTTGCCATTTTCCAGTCGTTCGAAGGAGATAGCATCGTCAAAATCTTTTGCGTCAACAGGGTCAATAGTGAAGGTAATTTTTGATCTGAAATCACGTCGTTTTGCGATCTCTTCAGAACTGATTTCTGTGGAGATATTCTTGGACTCTTCTTCCACATCATTGGGGAAACTTAATGGGAAACCATAGTCGGCCAAGATGGCATTCATCTCAGTATTGTTTTCACCTTTTTTGCCCAATACGTTCTTCACAATTCCGATAGGATTCTTGGCGCTTTTTGGCCATTCCAAAATCGAGACCAATACCTTTTCTCCATTCTTTGCACCGTTCAGATTATCCAGCGGAATAAAGATATCATGATGCATCTTTCGGTCGTCAGCCATGAAGAAAGCATAACTTCCAGAAACGTCAATAGTACCTGTAAAATCGGTCTTGGCACGCTGCAAAATCTCTACTACTTCTCCTTCTTTTTTGCGGCCTCCCTTGCGTTCGAAAACGTGTACTTTTACGATGTCTCCATGTAGGGCTTGGCGTAGTTTTCTCGGGGCTACAAAGATGTCTCCATCTTGTGAATCTTCTGGAACGATGAACGCCGATCCGTCGGCAGTCATGTCTACTTTTCCAGTGATGTACGCCTGCTCTGATTTAAGTTTGAACTTGCCTCGGTCATGTTGAACAAATAATCCATTTTTAGATTTGTCTGACAAGATGTCTCGTATCGCCTCTTTTGCCTCATCATCTTCCAAGCTTAGCTTTGCGCCTACTTGTTTATAGTTAAGTGGCTTGTTATTTCCTTTTTCAAAAATCTCCACGATCAGTTTTGTAAAAACGTCTTTGTAGATTTTGTCTGTTTTATTTTTCATTGTTTTGTGTCAAATTATTAGAACGACCTGATCTCGCAAATAGCTGATGTATATCGCCCGTATATACTCTAAGGTAACCTTTTTTTTTGGCATATACAAGGTGTAAGGGTAGGGGATGGAGAGGGCGATTTGTTATGTAAATAAAATTATTATTTTAGCTTAATTATGTATTTCATTTTTAGGTATTTATATATTTTTTTGCTAAATTTTATGTGTTTATAATATGAGTTCTTACTGATTGTGGCAACTAAATGAAAAAGCCATCAGTATATGATGGCTTTGCTAAATTTTTTTATGTAAATAAATATATTATAATAAATTATTTAAATATTTAAAATTCAATGTTTTAATTTTATTTTGCTAAAATTTTTACTTGACTGTTTTTGATGAATCTCAATGGTGTGGTTTTGAATGTGGATTAGTTTATTGCTGGCATTTATCACAAAGTCCAACAGCATTCACTGCGACAGATTGCAAAGCAAAATTCTTGGGAACTTTGATATTAGGAATCGAAATTTCTTCTAGGCAAATTACGCTGTTGCAAGACGAACATATGAAGTGTATATGCTGGTCTTCGTGTTTGTGTTCTGTGCAATGGTGTGAGCAAGTAGCATAGGTAGCGGTACCGTGTAAGTCGAAAATCTTATGTAATATTCCTTTCTCCTCGAAGCTAGCTAGAATCCGATATAGCGTCACTCTGTCAGTTTCTTTCCCGAGTAATTTTTCCAATTCAGGTTGTGATATTGCCCTTTGTTTTGCAGAAATGATCTCCAAAACACGTAACCTTGGTTGGGTTACTTTCAGTTTGTTTTCCCGAAGTAAGGTTTTGAAACCCGCTATATCTGTTGCGCCTGTAAGGCCTGTCTGCTCGTCTTTCATACGGTATAAAAGTACGTATTATAAGTGCAAAAAAAAACCGTTGCCATGGGTTATGACAACGGTTTTACAGCGCCCTAATATAGGGCAAATATTATTTACCAGCAGCCTTACTATAGTCTGCCAAAAATTGAGCAAGTCCGCTATCAGTTAAGGGATGTTTCAATAAAGAAAGCATCGCCGAAAGTGGTCCGGTCATCACGTCTGCACCTAGTTTAGCACAGCCCAAAATATGTGCGCTGTGGCGTACAGATGCCGCTAGAATTTGCGTCTCGAAAGCATAGTTGTCATAGATCAAACGGATCTCCTCAATGAGCGCCAAACCATCTACAGAGATGTCGTCTAGGCGGCCGATAAATGGAGATACATAAGTCGCTCCAGCCTTTGCCGCAAGCAATGCTTGACCAGCAGAAAATACCAAGGTGCAATTGGTTTTGATGCCTTTGTTTGAGAAGTATTTAATGGCCTTAATACCGTCTTTGATCATAGGTACTTTTACCACTATTTTAGCATTTAGTGCGGCTAGTGCTTCCCCTTCTGTGATCATCTCATCATAGGTAGTAGCGATCACTTCTGCACTAACGTCGCCATCCACAATATCGCAGATTGCTTTGTAGTGATTCAAGATGTTTTCCTGTCCAGAAATACCTTCTTTAGCCATAAGGCTCGGGTTGGTGGTTACACCATCCAATACGCCCAAATCCTGCGCTTCCTTAATTTGCTCCAGGTTTGCCGTGTCGATAAAAAACTTCATATTCGATGTCTTGATTTTTAGTGTATTATGATATTGGAAAACTAACAAACGGGTTAGTTGTTCCAAAGTTAACCATAAAAAAGACAAACAGTAAAAGGTAATTCTTAAATTCGAACCATATCTTGATAGATGAATATTTTTAGATCGTTGCAATACCCCAATTTCAGGCTTCATGTCATTGGACAAGCTATTTCTCTAATGGGCACATGGATGCAACGTGTAGCAATTAGTTGGATGGTGTATTCGCTGACCAACTCCGTCTTCTGGTTGGGATTCGTATCCTTTATTTCTCTCTCTCCATCACTGTTTTTGTCTCCATTCATTGGTTCTTTCATCGATAAAAGGAAGAAATATGATTTGGTCAGAAAAACGCAGTTTGGGTTGATGTTGCAGGCAGGATTACTCACGCTTTTAGTTTACCTTGGTTTGGAATCTGTATTGTTGTTATCAATTTTGGGATTCATGCAGGGCGTTATTAATGCGTTCGATGTCTTAGGGAGACAGTCTCTCATGGTCTCACTGGTCGACGATAAAAAGGATTTGCCGAATGCCATTGCCTTAAATTCCTCTATTTTTAATGCTGCCCGAATGGTTGGTCCAGCAATAGGGGGGATTTTATTGAGCACATATGGTGAATTATTTTGCTTCGGCGTAAACTTCCTGAGTTTTATTCCGGTGATTATTTGTTTGATGCTTATGCGTGTTACGGAACAGACTTTCACTTACAAAAAAGAAACGACCTGGGAAGGCCTGGTGGAGGGATTTGACTACCTTAGACGTTCGCCGCACATTGCTTCTCTCGTTATTGTACTAACATGTTCTAGTCTTCTGGTGATTCCTTATACCTCGCTGTTGCCTGCGGTAGCGCGTGAGCTCTTTAATGGTGATGAAGCGACGTTCTCTTGGTTCGAAAGTATGGCTGGCTTAGGCGCAATGATCGGTGCTGTAAATATGGCGCGACTTAAGTCGGGGCAGAATCTTCGCTACAGAGTCATGTTTTCGGCCGGAATTATGGGGATTGCTTTGCTCTTTCTTGCCTATGCGCACTATTTGCCCTCAGCATTGTTGTTTACCGCATGTGTTGCTTTTGGTATGATGATGCAAAACTCGTCTATTAATACTTATATACAGACACATGCAATACCAGCCTATCGAGCTCGTGTGATGTCGTATTATATCATGGCTTTTCAGGGGATATTCCCCATAGGAAGTTTACTGATTGGCAGCGTGGCGCAGGCAGCGGGTTTGAAAAATACGTTATATATTATGGGAACCTGTGGAGTTTTGATATCGCTCGGATTTTATCTTTATTTACGTTTGCATATCAAGCGACGGTTATTCAAGCGGCATTGGCAGTCTCCGGAATAACTCTTTCTCGCGTGCTAGAAGAAGTTGCTGCCAATACATTCTAAATACGCTAGCCTCTACTCACTTTGTGCTGCTGAGGGTCGGATTGCTACTTTAGTTTTTTTATCTTTTTTAGGGATTGAAATAACTCTTTTGCGATTGTTCAATTGCAGGGTGGCTTTCCGATAATCGATGACCGCACCGTAAGTATGTAAGATATCGCCACCAAGAACACCTACCACTGGCTGTAGTCTCATTTGTCTATATGCTGCGTTGATACTGCTAAGATCTAAGACAGCAAAGTCAAAATTCTTAATGTACCAATCGCTAATATTCGCTTCCGGGATGTGTACAAAAAAACTTTGCATGTTATTAGTGCCCAACCCGGTGGAGAGTACATTGGTGCCTTGTAATGCAGCGGCATCTATGCCTGATGCTAAAAGTGTTTCTTTATCTAACACCGTCTTCGATGCACCGGTGTCGACGACCATTTTGAACGTTTTCTGGAGTAATTTAATCTCCACAAGTATATGAAAACCATCTGGCTGAAGCCGGATAATTTCCAAGGGAATCTTAGTCATCTAATGGGAGTTAAGCCAATCTATAAATGATAGCCATGCGTATTTGTATGAAAGTAGGGACGGGCTAAGAAAACTTAAATAATGCCCTCATCTACCAATACTTTATTCATTGCGCGTACCGCATCAGCACTTTTTGTAAATAGTTCTTCTTCTTCGGGAGCCAAGTCGAGTGGAATAATACGATCCCATCCTTTGTTATTGATGATTACGGGTACACCAAGCGTAATATCTTGCTGTCCAAATTCGCCGTCCAAATATACGGACGCGGTAAACAACTTGCCTTGATTGCGCACTATACTCTCTACCATAGCAGCCGCAGCTGCGCCAGGAGCATACCAAGCAGATGTGCCAATTAAACTCGTAAGCGTAGCGCCTCCGACCATTGTTTTTTGTACGATATCTGCTTCTTCCTCTTCGGATAGGAAATCAGACACCTTCACGCTATTCCAGGTAGCGTGTTTGATTAATGGAATCATGGTGGCATCGCCATGTCCACCGATCACAATGGCATTAAGATCTGTAGCAGCAGCATTTAATTTTTCACTGATTTGGTATCTAAACCGGGCTGAATCCAATGCACCTCCCATCCCAATAATTCTATTTTTCGGAAGTCCGCTGGATTTAAGCGCGAGATAAGTCATGGTATCCATTGGGTTGGAAACGATCAGAATGATGATATCTGGAGAATGTTTTACCAGATTCTCTACTACTGTCTTAACGATATTGGCATTGGTACCGATCAATTCCTCCCGAGTCATGCCCGGCTTGCGAGGGATGCCAGAAGTAATTACGGCTACGGTAGAACCAGCCGTAGCGAGGTAATCGTTAGTGACGCCTTTGATTTTAGATTCGAAGCCAAGTAGGGCTGCCGTTTGTGACATATCCTGTGCCTTGCCTTCGGCAAAACCCTCTTTAATATCTAACAAAACAAGCTCTTCGGCAATATTTCTTCGGATAATGTTATCGGCAGTCGTTGCGCCAACAGCGCCTGCACCAACTACAGTTACTTTCATGACTTAGTGGATTAGTGATTCACTTAAAGATACATAAAATACACCAGACTTCCCGATATTCTTAGAATGGATATCCGATAGCCAGATTAAATACAAGGTTGCGACGTCTCCATTCGCGATCACCAAAATCGATCTGGTTAAACACCCAACCGCTATTCGACTGTACGTATGGCTGGCGAAATGGAATAGCCAAATCCGTACGAATGACCAGAAAATCAATATCGACCCGTAAACCCAAACCACCACCAACAGCTAGCTGTTCGTAGAAGCGATTGGTCAGCTCCGCACCAGGTCTGGTTTCATCTCGGCGTTGTAACCAAATATTACCAGCGTCCACAAAAGCGGCCCAATTGAAGATTCCAGAAATTGGAGCGCGATACTCGGCGTTGAGTTCCAATTTGAAATCACCGGTTTGATCGGCAAAAAAATCATCAGGTACATAGTCTGCTGCATTGACCAATCCTGGTCCGACAGAGCGTGCACGGAAAGCGCGCATACCATTCGGGCCGCCTGAGAAAAATTGTTTAAGGTAAGGCAATTGGATAGAGTTTCCATAAGAATGACTCACTCCGATCATCGCGCGTGTCACGAAAGTGGATTTTGGCGTTATTTTCCAATAATGTCTGAAATCAGCTTCACCACGAAGAAACTGCGCATAACGTGTACCAAATAAATAATCTGGATTATCAGCTGACGCATTCGCACCTTGTATCAATCCAAGCACATTGCCTGAAGTGTTTAATGCACTTCGCACAAAATACGTGTGGGTACGATCCTCCATGCTGTTTTGGAAGGTATACACATAGTTAGGACCAAAGGAGAACTGGGGCTCTATGATATGTAGCAAGGAAGGAAATGTTACGGCTTGATTCCGGTATTGTTCCGTCACATTTCGGGGTTGGGCGTAGATAATCTCCGCTACCGTCAAGTCATGAACTTTACGCTCATTTTCCTTCCAGGAATAACCGAAGTTAAAAGTCAGGGAGTTTAAGCTATAAAACGCGCGACGATCCAAAAACTCGTAGCGTAAACTAGCAAAGGTACGTGGAATATACCTCCGGGAGGGTGCCCATTTATAAGGAGAGAGCAAGCGTGGCCAGCTGATAGCCGCTTCGGCACCATAGCGAATAAAATTAGAGTTCAAAGCTGCACCACCTACCTGCGTTTCAAAGCCAGCAAAAGTGGTTAAAGTTAGTGTCTCGAAGCCTTTAAAAGCGTTTTTTAAACTCCAGTTTACACTTCCTTCGATACCATTGTACACCGTTGCCGTCTTACCGATGAGCTCAGTACGCAACGCCCTTGGCTTCATAGGCGTCAGGTAATAATAGACATCCATCGTGTTGGCCGAATCCGGACTATCTACAAAGTCATTCTTTACAAATTGGAAAGTATTCATATTGACCAGGTGGTTGATGGTCATGTTGTGATCCTCGCGGTTATATGTCTTGCCACGATGGAAGAACAAGTGGTTTGCCAAAACCTTGTTCCTAAATTTGTTTTCCGGGTCATAGATGTAATATTCGCCCTGATAGGCTTCCGTACCGGGAGGAATCTCGCGGGTATAGCCATCTGCCGTCTGTCGGTAATCTGGGAATACCACAATTTTTCCGATACGCTGAGGCTGTTTCGCGCGTTCTGCCGTCTCCGGCTTTACGGTCATAAACATGTCTACCTGATGCTGCCCTACAGTGCTATCCACATCCAGCAACATATTGTCTGCATTGAAATAGTAGTAGCCTTTGTTTTTCATGGCTACATCGATGCGTTCCCGCTCGTTAATCACCACATCTAGGTTGTAGTTATTACCGCGGCGCAGTAGCGTAGCGTCCTTGGTGCTAGCCATATCCTGGCCCCATTGTTTTGTAGAATCTACCTCATAGGAAACTTCTCTGATTTTGTAGCCCGGGCCAGGAAATGCATCGAATTGCACTGTGGCTTTCTTACCATCAATCAATGTGTCGGAAGTAACTTGCGCCTGAAAAAAACCGAGGTTCTCCAAGCGATTTCGCAACAGATTCTCATTGTATTCGTAATTCACCTCACTCAACAGTACCGGGGCTTTACCCTGGCGCTTGATGAAACGTTTGATAAATCCGACCGTCGTATCCGGTCCACCACCCATATTCCAAAGCGCTACCTTTAATTTAGAGGTGGGCTCTGGGCGTACAAAACTTTGCAGGCGACTTTCAAATAATTCTTTCCGATCTTTATCTAGGGTGTCATTTTGAATATTGACCGTAGCCTCTTCAAAAAGGTGTTCTCCGTCGGCAATATGCTTAGTGGCGTTACAGCCCACTACCAGAAGCAGTGACGCGGTAGCTATTAAAAGGTGATTATTTTTCATTAGACTCCCTTTCTTCTTCCTCATTTCTTATGGCTGTATTTTCTTTTCTTTTTACGGTATCTTGTTTGCTGCGTGGTCGTGCACCAAAATTGGTTACGCCATTGTTGCTTACACTATCACGTGTTTCCGCAGGTCTGCGTGATGACATGTTGTAGCGACGGTCTCTGTTCAGTCGAAGTTCCAGACTATCTTGAATAATCGTTCGTACACTATCTCGGTATACGGAATCGGTCTCCACTCGATCCACGTCAAACCGTCTACGGAAATTCGCATTATTCGTGTTGTAGTAGTTGTCTATCGACCTGGCACTCATAAATATCTCGCGGAACTTATCGTACGTCATATTGGCCACGATACCGATTCCCGTTTCAATAAACTGCCCCTGCAACGTAGGCTGATATTGGTTATTTCGGAATACTCGGCCAATATAGCGACCGTCTTGGGATAAGCGGTATTCCAGAGACACATCGCCCGCTATGTTAGATGTTTTTTCCCCTGGTCTAGCATTGCCCTCCACTTCAAAATTGGATCCTACAGTAACCTTAAGCCGATCATCAAATAGCGTCCTGGATAGACCAACGTTCAAGTCGGTACGGTTCTGCGCACTTCCGGTAAGGAAGTCCTGTTCAGATTGCAAGTTAAAGTCGATGTCTACGCCGCGAATCAGATCGGAGGTCAGGTTATTCAACTGCCCTGTAAGGAAGTTACTCAGCGTGCTGCGAGCCATGCCCTCTACACCGCCACCACCAGACAAACTTTCAAAAGGATTTGCCGACATAAAGCGACCAAGCGCGATCAAAGAAAATACTTGTTTGTTCAATTCTGCTGGATCATTTCGCATATTCGCTAGTGCGATATTTACGTTGTTCGTTACATCCTGAGGCACCATGGTGCTATTGTCGTCCAATTGTATATCAAAACTCAGGTCAGGAGTAAATAACGCACCTGATAACTTCAACAAGACATTAAAAGGAATACGCTGTCTATACAAATTTTGAGCCTGTTGGTCTACTTGGCCCTGAACCAGTTCCAAGGTTGGGAATCGATTGGTGTATACCGCCGTTATGTTCATATTAGCGTCTAACGGATCGCCGCCCCAAGTGATTACGCTTCCTTTCTGGAAGGTAAAACGACGGGACAACGGACCTAAAGGAACCGTGTATTCACCCTTTTCTATCGTGTAGGTACCCGACATAGTGATCTTTTCGCTGGCATCAATTCCGGCGGTCAATTCGGCTATACCTTGAATATGCAACTCATCCTGAGTACCCGGATCAAGCACAACGGTAAAACGTGCTTCAGGATCAGTTTGTAATTTCAAACTGATATCCATACCAGTAAGTGCAGCAGGTGCAGTTGTGATGGAATCCAGCTGGGCAAATATATTTCTGGCTGATGTGTCACTTCGATTAACGAATTTTACGACACCCTCGCGATCTGCTACACCTGGATTTTCATTAGGTACTACGAAGTAGAAGTCTGTATTGTCGTTCACACGGATATTACCGTCTACACGTGGGCTGTTCATATCACCCCTTACCTGTAGATTCGTTGTAAGATACATTTTTCCATAAAATAGGTCATTATCTTCCATAGAAGAGTTCATCGCTTCAAAATCGTTCATCGCCAAGTTCAGATTAAACCCAAAGTCGCTGTAGTCGGTCGTGAGCACGCGGCCATCAATACGCGCAGTATTGTTTCTGGCGTCACGTATTTCAAACTGCCGGAATTGGATGCCCTGATTATTAAACGATATAGTTTGGTTGTTAATAAACATTTTGGAATTTAACATCGCCACATTCATCTGGCTGTTGTTAAAAGTGATCCCGCCGGTAATTCTAGGCGCTGCTGTAGTGCCCGCGATATCTATTTTTCCAGTGATTGTACCTTCAGTATTTTTTAGGTTACCCAAACTAAATGCTTCCAATGTTTTCATCATCATGGGCTTTAGTTCAAGTGATGCGTTGATCTGCGCATCACCCTCAGGAGGGGAGATGAAGGTCCCCAATAGTTGTACCTCATTACCATTACCGGTGATGGCGATATCGGCAGCGAATGTATTCTGCTGCTCGTTGTTAACTTTGATGCTGATATCTCCCACTTGTTGCTTCGCAAAAGCAAACTCATTGATCATTAAATCGGAAACGAATACCGGGCTGCTTTCCAAGCGTGAGATCGTAGCGGTACCGTTGATACCGCCGGCGACATCCAGATTTTCAGAATCAACCATGCGACTGATGGTTTCAATGCGGAAGTTATTGAAATTAACGGCGATAGGTGCATTAAAGGTAGAGTCTTGAGACTGTATAGAAAGTTCCTGACCTTCTTGCCGAAGGATGAAATCCCGGACTAATACCCCCGTATCACCAAAAGCGATTTGGTTGTTTGGCATCACGTTCCAAGTATCATAGTTTAGCATAAGACCATCTTCCATCAGGCTGAATAGGAAGTTGTTATTATCTGCATTCATCTTTGCGCCGAGATGATACTGAGGTTTGCTTTCTTTATCCCGAATCCACAGGCCGAAGTTGACATTGTTTTCAATGACATCACCACTAATGATGGTGTTGATCAATTCTATGTCACCCACTGCTATACGGTTTATCAGGGTGTTATAATAAAGTGTGCTATCGACTGTAATAATATCGGCACCCACATTTTCTACCTCTGTACCTGCATATATCAATTTTGGAGCAAGAATTTTAGCGATCAATGTTTTCGTTTCGCTGTCGAAAGTTCCATCTAGCGTAACGTCGCGCATCTCTTCCAAATCAGGCACCAATTCACGGATAATGCGAGAATGGTTGACACGCGCACTAAATTCGAAGCGCTGCGGTGAATAAGAAGTGGTGTCTGTAACATTAGTTGGGTTGTAATAAACGCGGATGATATCTTGGATAGATGTGCCTAGCTCCGATAGTCGGTAATTACCCACCAAATGCGCACTGAGAAATTCCGAATTAAAAAGGATCTTATTGCGGTCTTCGGTTGTAACTGCGGTTAAAGCAAGTGTGTCCAGGTAATAACGGTCGTCGTTATGCGCAATATTAGAATTCAATACTTTTAGTGACCCATTTAGATAGTCGATATCCAATGTCTCAAAATCGGCTACTATACGCCCATGATAGCGGAAATCATCATCCATTAACTTCAAGTTTTGTAGATTGACGCTATCCACCATCAGCGTTGCCGTTAGGCGAGGATAGGTACCGTGCATGTTCGCATCCAGGTCTAAGTCGAAGCGTACATTGGGATCCGGACTATTGATGTTTCCGCGAATGTCACCACGGTTGGCCTCTAAGTCGAGGGTAATATCTCGGTAAGAGTAGCCCATCGCATCAGCCCGATTAACGGTACCTTGTACCTGTGCTAACATGGTCTTTGGATCCAGTCCTGTACCTTTTATATGTGCTTCCGCGGCGATAATGCCTAATACAGAATCCTGCTTAAGAATTTGCCCGATGTTCAGGTCATTGATGGCTACGCGCAAGTCGTATGTCGTATCGCGCGCCATGCGCATGTTACCATTTACACTAGCATTACCCTGTTCAGTAACTAGTTTTAAGTTCGTGGCAAAAGCCGTCATGCCACCTTTAAATTTACCAGCTAAGCTAATAGAATTCGGTAGCTGTATACTATCAGGCAACATAGAAGGAGCCACTAGGCGCTCAATATCTCTACGTCCGGTAGTAAACTTACGAAGGTCTAAGTCTACATATAGTTTCTCCATGTCGGGTAGGCCTTTAATGTGTGCCTTCGCCAACATATGTGTGTTGTCTAGTGTTTTAAATTCAAAGTTTGGAATATGCAAGTCGTTCACGCGGCCATACACCCGCCCATCGATATAAAATTTTTTGTTTAGCAACGGACGCATGGATTCTTCTTTCTCTAAATCAGGAGCCAAGAAACGCAGGTCTGACATATCGATATGGCTCTTTTTAATGTTCGCCTCAATCTGTACGGAATTTAAGTCATTCGATAATGCATCCAAAGATGGGTAGCTCACCTTCACGTAGTCTCTGATCAGACTCTTAGAGGTTTCCACATACAGATTTTCTATCAATGCACCTGTATTATGATAAGCAAAGTTGGCCGTTACTTTTTTCAATAAAAAACCAGAATGATCTTTTACAGTTAGGTTTTTAAGAGAGCCGGAAATCGAGTCTGCCGAGTAATAGAGATCCTGCAAATCAGTTTCGAAGTCAGAAAGGCGCATGTTGAAAAAATCCAGCCCTTTAGTACGAGGTTGGTTTTCATCTTTAAACCAGAAGTTTGTTTTCTCTACATTTAGTTTGCCTAGGGTTACTATCCATTTCATCGGTTCCGCCTCTGTTGTGGTGGTGTCCGATGTTGTAGGTTTTGACGAGACGGCTGGTTGAGCGGTCTTCCCAAATAAAACATAGGAGTCGGATTCCTCTAAGGTCACATCCTTAATGCGCACCACTTCCTTATTTAAATCCATCTCCTCGATGTTCGCGATGAATTTACGTAAGTCAAATTTGGTATCCATACCGGCGGCTTCATCATCATATTTGATATGAATGTTGCTCAGGTTAATCGTATTTATAGCCAACGCAGGCATTGCAGAACTGGCAGAAGTATCCGCGGTAGTAACGCCAAAATCGCTGGCATTCGGGGCATCACTGCTATTAGCTACAGCCCACTGTCGAATATTGGCTTGCACGCCATCCAGATTTATGGTAGGAAGCTCAAAGGCCATGTCGCCAGATAAATCAAATTTCTTAATGCGTGTGCTGAAATGTTGTAGATTTAACTCCGCTGCGGTACCAATAACTTGGTCGTCGTATACGAAGCGGATACGCTCGAACAAAACCTTATCTAGATCAAAAACCATCGTTGATTCAGATTCTTCTTGTTTAGGTTGTGTTTCTGGAGATGCAAAAGCATTAACAATATAATCAAAGTTAAAGGTACTATCTGGAAGGGTTCTATTAATTTTCGCAGTTACACCTTTTATCTCCAACTCTTGCAACTCCACGGTGTTATCCAATAGCCGCCACATGTTGATGTCTACTAAAATACTTTCTCCGGATAAAAGCGTGTCTCTGGACTGGTCTTCCAGATAAATATTTTCTAATACAAGTTTCTTTGGGAAAGCAATGTTAATGTAGCCTATGCGAACTGGGGTGCCAATTTTACCTTCTACGTAATTGGTGACTTTGCCCACCACGAAATTCTGCACCGAAGGGATGCGAATCAGGACAATAATCAATAGAAGCAAAAAGATGACAGAACCAATGATCCATAGGAGAGTCTTTAGTGCGATTTTTCCGAACCTATTCAAAATATGAGTGTATATGTGTTAAATACTATCTATGCGTGTTAATACTAAACTGAAAACACGTTGCTATATATTATGTTTGTTGCAAAGTTAGAAAGTTGAGCTTCAAACGCATATATTTCGCGAGAAAGATACGATATTAATAATTGCAGCATTATTTTTGTTAAGACTTTTACAGTGCACAAAAAACGTTCCTTTCTGCTTTTATAGGCTGATTTTTTTGTTAACCCCACAAATTAATTTATGAAAATCTTGATTATAGAGGATGAATTAGACCTTCAACAGGTGATGGTGGATTTCTTATCAAAGGAGGGATATCTAACGGAGGTTGCAGATCGCTTTGAGATTGGTCGGGAAAAGATTTCTTTGTACCAATATGGCTGTATATTGCTCGATATCGCGATGCCCGGTGGAAATGGGATGCAATTGTTGCAATTACTTCGGGAGCAAGGAGACACTACACCTGTTATTATTATATCTGCAAAAGGAGCGATTGATGATCGAGTGGAAGGGCTTAATCTTGGCGCAGATGATTATTTGCCAAAGCCATTTCATTTGGCGGAGTTACATGCAAGGGTTAAGTCGGCTATTCGACGACATCATCAACATGTGGATAACCGTATTATGTATAAAAATGTAGTGTTGGTACCAGATGATCGTAAGGTGCTAATTAATGAAGAAGAGGTGCAACTCAATCGCAAAGAATTTGACGTATTTTACTATTTCATCATCCGCCCGGAAAAGCTCGTGCAAAAGGCTCTATTAGCGGAGTCCATTTGGGGGGATGCGGTAGATCAGGTGGACAATCTAGATTTTATTTATTCGCAAATAAAGAATCTACGAAAAAAATTGCGCGACCATGGAGCGTTGGTAGATATTCAAGCAGTCTATGGTGTAGGCTACAAGTTAGTGTAGGTAGACATGGGCAAGGCAGTCTCTTTAAAACAATATACAATGCGACACCTCGTTGTCGCGATATTTGCTATCATGACGGTTTGGGCACTTCTTTTCTATGCCTATATTTTAGATGAAGTGTACGATAATGTGGATGATGGACTGCGTGATCACAAAATTACGATCCTTCGTGCTGCATATGAAGATACTACACTGCTTACTCTGTCTGATTATGGCGTGAACCAGTTTAGAATTACGCCCGCAGACCATGTGGCATTTAACGAGCGAAATACATTTTCGAATCAGTTTTTCTATATGCCTTTTGACGATGAAGAAGAGCCTTATCGTGTACTTACTACTATGTTTTTTGGTCCCGACAAGCGATCCTATCAATTGGAGATAAGGGCATCTACCGTTGAGCGAGATGATTTAATAATAGATCTGTCCACAGCTCTGCTGGTGCTCTATATAGCTATGGTGTTGAGTATATACCTTCTCAAAAAGTATATTCTTACCAGAGCATGGCGGCCATTTAAGAAGATATTGGATGACTTGGATGCCTATAATGTAGGCCGTACCACTACACTGGCGCCAGTCGAGACAGATGTGTTCGAGTTCCACCAGCTGCACCAGCATATTGGGTCTATGGTCGAGCGGAATGCGGCTGTATTTGCCGATCAAAAGCTGTTTATTGAAAATGCTTCTCATGAATTGCAAACTCCCTTGGCCATTACTATTAATAAAATCGATATGATTATGGAGGATAATGAAACGCCTCCACCAATACTGGTTAAACTAGCTGAGGCGAAAAAATCCTTACAGAGACTTATCGATTTGAACCGATCGTTGCTATTCTTGTCCCGTATCGAAAATAGGCAGTTTTTGCAAAATGAGGAAGTAGATCTCCATAAATTGACGCAGGAATTGGTAGAGAATTTTAATGACATTGCAGCGCACAAAAACATCAGCATAGAGGTTCAATCGAAGGCACTACTTCTGGTGAAAGGGAACCGCACATTATTAACAATGGCGTTGTCCAACTTGATTCGAAATGCTATTCGTTACACAGAGCCAGCGGGGAGTATCTATATCATGATTTCCGCGAACTGTTGGGAAATACGGAATAGCAGTACAGCGGGAGCCCTGCCTGACAATTACATTTTCAACCGGTTTTATAAGGGTTCGGATAGCATTCAATCCAACGGATTAGGCTTGTCTCTCGTGAAATCAATCCTCCAGATGACACCTGGAGGAAATATTCAGTATACATTCGATCAAAAGTTTCATATTTTTTCTGTTATTTTCAAAAATTCCTAAATCTTTCCTAAATAGGTTTCGAGTTTTGTTGTAAGTTAAATGAATTAGCAAGGCAATGAGACCACAGGTGCGCTATTTGATGATCTGCTTTGTATCGACCTGCTACACTAGTATGGTTTGTGGACAAAGCAAAAGTATTTCGGTCCGTGACTTGCCTCAAAAGGCGAAGCACTTTCTTCAAGTTTATTATTCTCGCACAGGTGTAGCATCGATTAGCTCGGATGTCGAGTCGTGGTTTAGAAGCGATGCGTACCATGTTCTGCTACAAGATGGAAAAAGAATAGAATTTGACGAACAAGGAAATTGGCGAGAAGTCGATGGCCACCGAAAACCTTTGCCGATAGCGCTCGTCCCGGAGCAAGTGCTTACCTATCTTGCGCGCAGCTTTCCAAAAACTGATGTGGTTAGGATGAGGCGAAAAGCAGAAAAATACCTGGTTGCGATATCAAATGGTTTGGAACTTGAATTTAACAAAAAAGGAGAATTTATAAAAATCAATCAACAATAACTCTACACTACAACAATGAAAAATGTTATCTTAAACACCCTGGTTCTAATTACAATGGCTGTCGCTACCATGTCTTGCGACAAAGAGGAAACCATTCAGTCCGATGAGTTGCCGGTAGCAGCTAATGCCTTTCTCACCACTCATTTCACAGATGTTCGCATTTCTAATGTAAAAAAAGAAAGAGAAGGTCTTTCTGGTCGTGAGTATACGGTATACCTAAGTAACGGAACCGAGGTTGTTTTTGATAAAGATGGAAACTGGACAGATGTTGATGGCCCTAGAAATGAGCCTATCCCATACAGCTTTATTCCAGCACCTATCATTGCCTATGTCGCAGAAAACTATCCAAGTGAAAAGATTACGAGTATTGAAAAAGATCGGAACGAAATCGATGTGGAACTAACGAATGGTTTCGATCTGGTCTTCGATTCCAATGGCGCATTCAAGCGTATGGACTAAAGTGCATCGGAGCTCTTTGTTTGAGAAACAGAGAATTTTTAGTAATGCCAAAACCTTGACTGTTTAGTTAAGGTTTTTTTGTGTTTAGGTGGATAGTAGCTAACCTTATCAGGTCTTATTGATTTGTAAAGTAAAAAAGTCTTCGACAGATTTTAAGTACGCCAAAAGAGGGTAGAACCCTTGACCGACGGTTTGTGAAACATATAAAATAAAGTTTTTAAAAAGCCTTATTGCTGTCTTTTAAGGCTTTTAGACTCCGTCCAGTGCTTCCGTTCGAACCCTCACAACACAAAAAATCCCTCATCATGTGATGAAGGATTCTTTGTGCGGAGAGTGAGGGATTCGAACCCCCGGACCTGTGACAGTCAACAGTTTTCAAGACTGCCGCATTCGACCACTCTGCCAACTCTCCGCGACAAAAGTAGAAATTCTGGACAGATTCGCAAAATTTAATTTTAAAATATATTAGTACATAAATAGGCTATTAGGTCACAAATAAAATAATGCGCTGGATAGCAGTGTAATACAATTTATTGCATAGCTCAAAATAATTTTATTGCACGATAAATTACGTCTATCGTGACTTAGAGGAGCCTTAGCGTAGATCATTTGCTATAAAAATTGATAAAATAATTTGGCAATACTACGGCAATTAGCTACTTTTGCTGCACTGTAAAACGCGCCAATAGCTCAGTTGGATAGAGCAACGGTTTTCTAAACCGTCGGTCAGGGGTTCGAATCCCTTTTGGCGTACAAAAAGCCGTCGACAGATCTGTCGACGGCTTTTTTTGTTTCGCAAATTCATATAAGGACACTCAATTGATCGAATAGGTATTCATAAGTTTAGGGATGTGCGTGGGTGAGTGCGAATAAATCGACCCTTTAGGCTCGGCAATCCTATACATATTGCAAGAATCAAAAAAAGAAGATATATTCGATTTTTACAAATCCCCGATGAGCGCCACAACAATTAAGGAATTCTACCAGCATATTCTCGGCGAGGCCTGCCCAGAAGTGACCAGCTTCCTGACGGAGCGTGTAGGTAAGGATATCGGCAACTTCAATGTGTTCGATATTTCAGAGCTGTACCGAATGAATAAGCAAGGGCCAAAAATGCCATACAATAGGAGGTCTTACTACAAAGTCAGTCTTATTCACGGCAAAAACAAAGTCGAGTATGCCGACAAAACATTAGAAATCAAAACGTGTGCAATACTCTTCGCATCGCCAAAAGTACCCTACCATTATCTCCCATTGGATACCGATCAACGCGGCTATTTCTGTGTGTTCACAACAGATTTTATTTCCAAGTCCACCATCGGGATGGATATCGATCAGTTGCCGATCTTTTCCTCCGAAAGTGATTTCGTGTTTCAGATTTCAAATGACGAATACCGCGTTGCTGAAGAAGTTTTTATCAAGATGAGGCGCGAAATGTCTTCAGATTATACCTACAAATATGATTTGCTACGCAATCTCTTGATGGAGTTGGTGCATTTTGGACAGAAGCTGAGGCCTATTCCAACATTAGATACCACCAAGACTGCTGCCAGCAGGACTACTGCATTATTTATTGAGTTGCTAGAAGCACAATTTCCATTGGACAACCTTAGCCAATCGCTGCAAATGAAGGTTCCGGCCGACTATGCTAAAGTGCTAGGTGTACATGTCAATCACCTCAATCGGGTTTTGAAGGAAACTACTGGAAGGACAACGGGTGAAATCATTCGTGGCCGAATTTTTCAAGAAGCAAAGATACTCCTCAACCAAACCCATTGGAATGTTTCAGAAATCGCTTTCGCCCTCGGTTTTGATGAATTGTCCTCGTTTTCCCACTTCTTTAAGAAGTTTTCTGGGCAATCTCCAAATGGATACCGATTGTTGCCTGTTGTTTGATTACTACAAACTTCGGTTTGATATAGACAAACTCATTATCTTGTTTATTGCTGAATTTTGTACTATAAATTAATAGACGATATGATAAACGAACAGCAAAAAATAGCATTGGTAACTGGGGGTAGTCGCGGGCTTGGAAAAGATACCGCACTGAGATTAGCGGAAAAAGGCTTCCATGTTATCCTTACCTATCACTCACAGCAAGAGTTTGCAGATCAAGTAGTGAAGGAAATAGAGAAATTAGGAACAAAAGCATTCGCTCTTAAATTGGACCTTTCGAATACTAAAGATTTTGATCACTTTGTGATCAAAGTACAAGGGCTTCTTGATACGGAATTCGGCGCTGCGAAATTAGATGCTTTGGTCAACAATGCAGGAGTGGGTATCAATGTGCCTTTTGCAAGTACCACAGAGGAAGAGCTAGATGCAATGACTAATATACATTTCAAAGGCCCCTATTTTTTAACTCAAAAACTACTGCCGTTATTAAAAGATGGAAGTAGCGTAGTGAATACCTCTTCCGGTCTAGCGCGCTTCTCATTCCCCGGCTACTCGGCCTATGGCGCTATGAAAGCAGCCGTCGATTCGCTTTCTCGGTACCAAGCTTTGGAGTTGGGAAGCAGGAAAATCCGGGTAAATTCCGTGGCACCCGGAGCGATAGCCACCGACTTTGGTGGAGGGGCCACACGGGATAATGCAGACTTTGGTAAGTTTCTGTCTTCCGAAACCGCCTTGGGTAGAGTCGGAATGCCGGATGATATAGGTAGTGTGGTAGCTTTTCTTTGCTCTGAAGAATCTAAGTGGATTAACGCACAGCGTATCGAAGTATCCGGCGGTTTTAAGATTTAGATCGTAGGATCAGCACGAGAGCTTGTCTTACCACATGTGTCTGATAAGCTCTCCTGATAGATATGTTACCTTATTTTCCAGGTACTTTTACTCTTTAGCGAACCAATTGTCTATATCAGTGAAATTTCAATGTACTAACCGTTTATAGAGGATTTTTTTGGTAGAGTAGGTATGTTTACCCCAATTTTATAAAATTGGGGTATTTTATTGAGAAAATACGGATACATAACGGATTCATCTGATTAGATGTTTTGTAGCTTTATGAGAATTCCATAGCACAATTCAAACAATCCTCCCGGCTCCGGACGTATCGACCAAACCGCTAGAATGATCAATTCTGGTAGTACAAATATGATCATGTTAAAAGTAGCAAATTCTTCTGAATGAATCTTTTCCAGAAAGTGAAAAAACTATTGGAACGAACACCATAATAAAACTATGATTGATGAGATAAATGCACTACCTACTTTGGATATTCAAAATCAACCCTACAAATCCTGAAAAGGATTACTACTACATGGTGTAAAGCTGGAAAAGGATTACGCAAAAAGTCAAGCAAAAATCCTTACCGAACGAAAGAACATATCGTATTAACAGTCCCCAAATAAGTAAAAACTTTTCATTACTAGGTAATTAACAGGTCCAGTCAATGAAGGTTATTGGCTAGCATATGCTTTTCTTTAGATTGCCAACATTCCGAATTTATCAACTTGAGGAAATATCTAACCAAATAAGTGCAAATATTATTATAGGTAATACATTTTTCAGAACTCAAAATGGTTCTTTTATAATTTGCTCTTTATACCTGTTTTTAAACCATTAGTTTGTATTCTTTCCTATTTACTTGGATATATGTTTATTCGAAATATTATAGAGTTTATTTTGATTCTTGTCCGTCATCCTAGAGACGGAACGCTTTCCTCTGCAAAGAAAATGAATAAATTTCTCAAGTCTAGTTAATTTTTAGATTCGTTTTTCTGGCGTATAGCGCAATTTTCTTTATAAAAATTTTAAGAAGATGTCGTTATTTTAAAAATATGTTATTATCTTGCTGTCAGAAATTATTAACAAACCAAATCTTATTAGCGTGTAGCTTTTGCTGCACAACCTTTATTATATACCATGGCAAAATATCTAAGCCAAATAATGAGGTGTCTTTCGATTGACCGAGGACATTCTATTGCGGAGCTGTCTCAATTGATCAACAAAAGTATTCCCAATGTTACAGGGGAAATCAACTGTTTGATGAATTCAGGGTTAGTTATAGAACAAGGATTAGCTCCGTCTACTGGTGGAAGAAGGGCGCAACGCTTTGCAATGAACGTAGCACAACTACCTTATGTATTTTCTATTGCTATTGACCAATATTATACTTCTTTTGCATTATTAGATATTTCAGGCCATCTGGTAGGTACGATCCACAATCAGTATAATCCACTAAAAGATACAGAATCTGCCTATGGGCAATTGCTAGAGTCTTGCCACAGAATTATGGCAAAGCATAATGATAAGCATATCTGTACCATAGGAGTATCTATGCCCGGATTCATCGATTCGCAAACAGGTACCAATAACTCTTACCCCATATCAGATTCGTTTCATAATCTTAAACAGGGATTAGAAATTGCTTTCGATATACCAGTCGTAATTGAGAATGATTCGGCCGCCATAGCCATGGCAGAAAAATCATTTGGTGAGCAGAAGTCTGCAAGAGATCTATTGGTGGTCAACTTAAATTGGGGAGTTGGCTTGGGCATCATTATAGACGGCAAGCTCTTTAAAGGCCACAGTGGTCATGCAGGTGAGTTTAGTCATATCCCACTGGCAGATACCGAATTGCTATGTTCTTGCGGAAAACGGGGCTGCTTGGAAGTTAGTGCATCGCTTAAAGTGGCTCTTGCAGCGGTAAAGCAAAGAATGGACCGGGGCGAGGCATCTTCACTGAGGGCTACCTATGATCAGAATGATGTTATTTCTATCGATGAATTCATTTATGCTGTTAACAGTGGTGACCAACTCGCGGTAGAAGAAGCACAAAAAATCGCTGGTATGCTGGGTAAGGGAATCGCTACTTTGATTCATATTATTAATCCAGAGTACATCATCATAAGTGGACGTGGTGCCAAAATGGACGCTATACTACTACCTGAAATACAAATTGCCATACAGAAATATGCTATACCGCGCATTGCCCGATTTACCAAAATAATCATTTCTACCATGGAACATCCACAACTCATCGGAACCTATGCGGTTGCTATACAGGAGTTTGATTTCTCTACCTTAACGGCTCACTCATTAGCCACAATATTACCAAATCAATAATAATTATGAATCAAATCAATCTTAGAACATGCAGCTTGCTGGTGCTTTTGGTGTTTGCCTTCGGGACACTGTTTGCACAACAGCAGCCACCCATCACCGGTACGGTGAAGGACGCGAATGGACCATTAGTTGGCGTTACGGTCATCTTGGTCGGGACAAACCGAGTAGCCCAGACAGATGGGCGTGGGAGGTTTACCATTACTGCCGCAGCAGGAGATCGTTTACGCTTCTCCAGCCTTGGCTACAATTCTGCAGAATTTCAAGTCGGTTCTGCGCCTACTATCGATATACAGCTACAAGCCGATGCTGGAAATATCGACGAAGTAGTAGTTACAGGTCTTGGTGAGCAACGCGAGCGTAGGCAGCTTGGTTACGCCATGACGCAGATTTCGGGTGACCAGATCAGACAAACCAATGCGATCAATCCTATTGCAGCATTGCAAGGTATGGTACCCGGACTGCAGGTAAACGTAGGAACAGGTGGACCGCAATCATCGCCACGGTTTCTAATTCGTGGTGCTGGCTCGTTGGATCCATTTGGAAACACACCATTGATCGTGGTAGATGGTATCATCATGGATGAAGAGGTGGTATTGCCTCACCGTGGTGGTGATCAAGATTTTGGTAACATTCTGAAAAACATCAACCCGGATGATATTGAATCTATTTCGGTACTCAACGGTGGTTCGGTTACGGCATTGTACGGTAGTCGCGCCAGTAATGGTGTGATTATGATTACGACCAAGAAAGGCTATTCACAGCGTGGCTTTGGAATTGGATTTACACATACGCAAGGTTTTGATCAACCTTATGCCACCATGGATTTTCAGGATATCTATGGTCCGGGAACAAACCCTAATGCACAATATGTGGTAGGGGCAGATGGTATTGAACAAATACCAACCACCAATTATGCCTATAGTTTTGGTAAAAAATTCGACGGCCAACCTATACGTGATGTAGATGGCCGAGTTGTACCTTTTCAAGTAAATAATCATCCATTGGATATCTACGAGACTGGTCGCTATACCAATACCAACTTGTCATTACAAGGTGGAAATGAGCGTACTACATTCCGCTTCTCCTATTCCAATGCTTATGCCAAAGGCGCGTCACCTAATAATAGATTAGATCGGAATAACTTCAATCTACGTGCAACGCAACGTCTAGGCAATGCGATTCAATTAGATGGAGGTGTTACTTATGTAAATAGTGCTGCTTTTAACCCGCAATATGGTGGAGATCGTTGGAACATGAATAACAATTTGCTCTACCGCTTATCGTTTGGTCTACCAAGACATTATGATCTATTGTACTGGAGAGATAATTATATCGATCCAATCAATGGTGGTGTAAATACAGATGATGCATCTGGTCGCTCTTCGTTGCTTTTCAATCTTTATGAACAAAAGCAGATGAACACGGAAGATAACTTTAGAGGTAACTTGAATAGCCGGATCAATTTTACGGAATGGCTTACCTTGGAAAGTAACTTTAGTGCCAACTTGTTTGCTACTAACAGGCAGATTATGAATCGTGGTTTTGAAGACCGCTTTGAGGGAGGAAACTATAGTAATTATTCTTCCAGAGTATTGCAAACACGGTATATCAACAGTTTGCGCGCTACGAGAACGTTTGGAGATTTTGATGTAATGGGACAGGCCGGTTTGGAATTGAATCATTCGTCAAGAAATGGTATAAATGCAAGAACAGATGGTATGCTAATTCCAGATGTATTCAGATTAAGCAATTCTCGTTTGCGTCCTATCGTAAATGAGGATAAACCTAATCAGCAGCGTACAGTGTCGGCTATTTTTCAGACAGCGGTCGATTACAAAAATGGATTAACGCTCAACTTATACGGACGTAATGATTGGGATTCTAGCTTGGTGTATCCAGATGGAACTGGTAACTATTCCTACTTCTACTACGGAACGGATGCGGCTTGGGTATTTTCGGATATGTTAGGCCTTACCGGAGATATTCTATCATTTGGTAAATTGCGTGCATCCTTCAATCAGGTGGGTAAAGGAACTAATGTATACAACGCGATGACAGGCTTCTACACGCCTCGCGATCCTTATACGGCGGGTATCTCTGTGTATAACTTTGACTCCAAGCGATTAGGAAATAGTGATCTTCGCCCAGAACGGAGTAGCACTTGGGAAGTGGGAACAGAAGTGAAAATGTTTAACAACCGCTTTGGTATTAATGCCACCTATTATAGTCGCGATACACGTGACCAGATCATTGACCTACCTGTATCTCGCGAAAGTGGTGTAACAAGAGCGTTGATCAATAGCGGACACATTCGTAACTACGGGGTGGAGCTTGGATTACACGGCACGCCAGTAAAAATAGGTGATTTCTCTTGGGATACTTTCTTCAACTTCACACGTAACCGCGATAAGATATTAGCATTGGCTCCTGGCGTAGATGTTCACGAGTTAGAGTCGGATGATGGTATCCGTACCATTGCTAAAGTAGGCGGATCGTATGGGACGATGGTGTCTAATTATGGTCACGCGCTTTTCCAAGCACGTGACGCTAGTGGCAATCCGATTGATCATGTGAATAATGGTAAAAATGTGATGACACTGTTAGGAACTAATACCGGAAGGTTTGTCCGCTCACAAGATTATGCATCAGGATTAGAACGCGAAAAGGTTATTGGTTCGGTCTTGCCAAGCTTTATGGGAAGTATTATCAATCGATTCAACTACAAGTCATTTTCGTTTAGTTTTATGCTAGATGCTAAATTCGGCGGTTATGTATACTCTCCAACTTACAACTACGGTATGCAGACTGGTCAAATCGCAAGTTCGCTGTATGGTAGACCGGGAACTGAAGGTAGTGTAGAATTTACGAATGCAGCCGGAAATCAAGCTTGGGGTATCATTCCTGACGGTGTTTTTGCACAAGGTACGCGTATCGGAGGTCAAGATGTAGGCGGCTTAACGTATCAGGAGACTGTCGATAAAGGTGTAACAGTGCCTGTCAGTGATGTGAACTTTTATAATTCGTCTTACGGGTGGGGTACTGGTATTCGGGAGCGTTCGGCATTTGAATCATCATGGATTATGGTGCGTGATGTATCTGTAAGCTACGATTTGCCACAAACTGTAGCAAACAGGCTTAAACTGAACAATTTGAGATTGACTGTCAATGGTCGCAACTTAGGCTTCCTATACAATTCATTGCCTGATAATTTGAATCCAGAAGATTTGAGATCTACCTCTGCGGCAGCATCTATGTTAGGTGGTGGTTCGCCGTTAATGAGAAATTTCAATTTCACTATCAACACCAATTTTTAATAACAGCGTTATGACAACATTAAAAATATTCAAGTACTTTACATTTGCGCTGGTGGCTCAAGCAACCATTATGGGGTGCAGCCGCGACAAGTTTGCAGAGTACAATACAGATCCCGATGCGGTGCTAAATCCGCCGGTAGATTATTTGTTTACCCAGGCCGTCATCATGAGTCAAGATAATGATATGGAGGCCTTTTATGATAATTATAGCTACGTCAGCAGATGGTCACGGGTCTTTTTACAGGTTACTGGAAATAGTCTGGGCGTGACGGACAATGCCGCCAACGCGAACAATCGCTACGGTAAGTTTTTTGAAGATGTAGGTCCATTATTAGAAGACGTACAACGGATGATCGATCGTATGCCGGACGACGAAAGAGCAAGAAATACGTATAAAAGAGCAATTCCTAGCGTAGTAAAAGCATGGCAAGCATGGTATGTGTCTGACGTGAACGGTAGTATTCCATATACAGAAGCGTTCCAATCGCGCTATGGCGGTACCTTACGGCCTAAGTACGAAACTCAAGATGAGCTTTTTACCATTTTTGACCGTGAGCTGAAAGAAGCGGCAACCATATTGAGCACGCCACAACCTGTAGAACAATTCAGCTACGGCAATCAGGATCTTTATTTTGGAGGGGATGCTGCCAAATGGGCAAAAGCGGCCAATTCATTGCGATTGATGATCGCTTTGCGCCTCATGAAGCGTGATCCTGCAAGATTACAAGCTATTGTGCAGGATGTGTTGAGCCACCCTGCCGGATTGATCTCAAGTAGTGAGGAAGACTGGAGTTTGAAAGCTCGAATCAACTTTACTCAAGGCGGAAACTGGAACATTACAGGTAATGGTCGTCTTTTCGTGGGCGAGTCGGGTGTAGTGGATTATATGTGGAATAATGAGGATCCAAGATTGCGTTTCTTCTTCCGGCCAAACCAGTGGAGTGAGTTGAATTTTCAACGTGCAAAAGATCAGGGTGTTATTCCAGCGACAGCGGTATTCAACCCAAGAAGGTATTACGGACAATTCTCCAATCCAGAAGCAGCAGAAGATCCAACGAAAGCACGTTTCTTTGCACCACTGCAGATCCGTGATGGCGAAAATACCATTACGCTAGATACCGTTTCGCGTATACAGGACCGCCTATTTCAACCAGAAAATGATGGTGGAACGGGTGTTGGTATCTTTCCAGTACTTACCTATGCGGACCTTTGCTTTATCAGAGCAGAAATCGCACAACGAGGATGGTCTAATGAGAATGCTGGGGAATGGTATACTAAAGGTGTCGAAGCATCACTTCGCTTTTACGATAAGCTGGCTGAATCGACACACATTGTGGATTATGTACCCTTGACAGATGCAGAAATCAATGCCTTTAAGACTAAACCGGGTATAGCTTATAATGCAGCAACGGGCTTGGAGCAAATTGTTCTGCAATCCTATTTGAATTATTATCGTAACTTCAACGAGGCATGGGCTTTAGTGAAACGGACTGGAATGCCAAATAAGACTACGGCATTGGTATTCGAAGATTGGACCAATACGGGTAGCGTTTCGCAAATGCCACGTCGTTTCAATATCGGCTTTCCGGTAACAGGAGAGTATAATTTTGATAATAAGAAAGCCGCATTGGACGAGATGATGCGCGATCCAGATTTCGGAGAGCCATCCAATATTCTTGGAAGAATCTGGTGGGATAAACAATAAATTAACTACTAGCAATAGCACCGATATACTTATCGGTGCTATTATTTTACCTATTTTAAACTTCACGCGTACATCGAATAGTATGACGATGCATAGATTTTTATATTACTTGTTACTAGCTGTTTGTTTTTCATTATTTTTCTGCGGTACCAGTTACGCTCAGAAAAATAATTTGCATCAACATCAATTGTTGGATATAAATACCAACCAAGGATACACGATTCAGACAGACGAACCGATGGTGTTGCTCTTTCTGTCTCCAGAATGTCCGCTATGTCAAGGTTATACACAGACGATCAATCAACTGCAGCGCCAATTTGGTTCAGAGGTAAAATTTATGGGGATATTTTCTGGCAAGTCGCATCGAAGTGATGATATCAAACAATTTGCTGATAAATACAAACTAGGGATACCGATGTATCTAGATCCAGATTTTAAACTAACTCAAGAAGTTGGAGCATCGGTAACTCCCTCAGCTGCATTGTATACTAAAGGCGTACTGCAGTATATTGGTGCCATTGACAATGCTGTGCCCGAGCTAGGGAAGAAGCGAGTAGTGGTGACACAATTTTATCTACAGGATGCGGTAGAAAGTGTACTGCATGGTCGCCCGATTCTGATCACTAAAACCGAAGCGAAAGGCTGCTATATACATACGCGATAATTATGATACGACTCCCTATCCTTATTTGTTGGTTGCTTGCACTATTAGGACATAGTGCGGTGTCTGCACAAACTTATGTGCAGGATGTAGCGCCTATTATACAAAGCAAATGTGCAGGATGCCATCGCGATGGGGAAGCCGCACCCTTTAATTTGTTGACGTATGAGGACGTCGCTAAACGTGCCTCATTCATTAAAGAAGTCGTTCAGTCTAGATACATGCCACCTTGGCGGGCAGATAATGATTACGTGCATTTTGATAATGATCGTACACTTTCAGAAAAAGATATTCAGACGATTGTATCTTGGGTAGATGCTGGTGTAAAAGAAGGAAAAAGAAAAGGGCGTGAAAAAAATCAAGCAATAAATCGATCAACCGACTATGGTCGTGCCGCCGATATGACATTGGTCACTGCGGATACCTTTTTAGTAAAGGGCAATAACCGCGAACGATTTGTAGAATTTAAAATCCCATTTGAATTAGACCAATCATTTGATGTGGAAGCGATAGAATTCTATTCCAATAATAAAAAACTAATTCACCATGTTAACTATGCGGTACAGGTTATTGAAGATCTTACGGTAGATATTAATGCTGCACCCGCTATGGCAAACCACACCGATGGTGAGGTGAGATATACTGATCCTTATAAAAGATTTAAGCAAAAAATGGCGTACTATGGAGGATGGATTCCAGGCGCGGCCGCGGAGGCTTATCCTCCAAAGGTAGGTTGGAAAATGCCAAAACGTGGCGTGATTCTGCTCACGGTACATTTTTCCGCTACACCGATCGATGAATTTTCGGTAAATGGCGTTCATTTATTTTTTACAGATGTTCCAGTCGAACGAGAAGTAAAGGTAGTCAGCTTTGGATCTGGTGGTATTGGGGAACTTGATATACAGCCGTCATTTTTTATGATTCCGGCAGATAAGGTAAGTCATTACACTCTGAAATTTAAAAATCCAGGGGAAGATCTGTCACTCTTATATATCTGGCCACACATGCATTACATCGGCAAATCATTTAAGGTCTATGCTACGCTAGAAAATAACGATACTATCCCGCTTGTCAATATCCCTGATTGGGACTATCGATGGCAAGAAATGTATCGCTACAAGCATTTTAAGAAAATTCCAAAAGGAGCAGTTATTCACATGGAATGTGCCTACGATAACACGGCGAACAATCCATTCAATCCATTTGTACCGCCACAAAATATATTCTCTTATTCAAATATGAAGTCCGATCAGGAAATGATGACCCTTTTAATGATTTATTTACCCTATCAGCCGAACGACGAAAAGCAACTCACTTCATTGCGGCACTTACCGTAATGATTAACCATAAACTATCTATGAATACAACACGCATTTGGGACTTAGCCATCTTTAAGCCCACCCTGACATGGATCTGTGCTGTCGGTCTGGCTCTTTCCGTTCAAGCACAGGAAAAACACATCTTTACCGAAGGACTTTTACTCCAGGTTCCATTTAATTATGGACGTGAAGCGGTATATGCCGACCCTTTGTTAGGACAGTTTTATCAACAAGGTTTTAGTAGCCCGGCAGAAGGACAGGCTTGGAGCAAATCTGCCGAAGAAGGCAATTCTTGGATGAAGATCTCGGCAGACACGTCAGGCTTCTTTCGTCCACAACGAAATGCCGGAGGCAATCTCAACAACCCAAACAATCCGCCCGGCCCAGGACGTATCGACCAACAAACTGCCAGAATGACCAATGCTAGTTCGACAACGCCGCCACCACAACGTCGTGGCTTTGGTTCGGGGTATTTGTACCTGACATATGATGCCTTGAAAAGTCAGGACGCGGTGCTCAATATTAAAGGCAATAGTGCCGTGTTGGTCAACGGAGAATTACACGCCGGTGACCCTTACCGCATGGGTTGGTTGCATATCCCGGTACGTCTTAAGAAAGGAAAGAATGAATTCTATGTGCGGGGCGTATTGGTAGCGGCAGAGTTGTCTTTCCCAGAAAAGCCACTATCGCTGGCTATGGAAGATGTTACGCTAGCAGATATCGTAAAAGGGCAGTATAATTCGGCGTTGAAAATCGGAGTGAACGTGGTCAATTCCTCGGGAAGGCCAACAACGAAAACGATCATTAGAACTACCGTAGGCGAGAAGATTTCTGAACAAGAGATCCCTGCTATTGCGGCGCATAGTGCTAGAAAAGTACTTGCAACGATTGATGCGTCTGCCGTGAACGAACTAGGAGACATCCCAGTATCTATTGCCTTAGTGCAAGCTGGGAAAGTGCAGGATGAGCAAATGCTACAGTTACGATCCGTAGAGAAAAATCAGTCCTATCGACAGACTTTTATCAGTAGCATTGATGGCAGTTTGCAGTATTACGCAGTGAATCCAGCGAAGGGTGGCGATGCCCAGGAGAAAGCTTTATTTTTCTCTGTGCATGGAGCTGGCGTAGAAGCACTCGGCCAGGCACAGGCCTATGAATCTAAAGAATGGGGGACGCTGGTAGCTCCAACCAATCGCAGACCAAGAGGCTTTAATTGGGAAGACTGGGGTCGACTGGACGCATTGGAAGTGTTGGGTTTAGCACAAAAAACAATACAACATGATCCGGCACGAGTTTATCTGACCGGTCACTCGATGGGTGGACACGGTACTTGGTTTCTGGGCGCTACATACCCTGACAAATGGGCGGCCATAGCACCCTGTGCTGGTTACCCAACCTTGAAAGGATATGGATCGGCAGATGGCATAATTCCCGATCAGGGCAGAAATGTGATGGAAAACACCTTGTTGAGATCCAGTAACCAAAGTGATGTAGTCGCTTACGCAACGAATTACAAACCATTAGGCGTATACGTGCTGCATGGAGATGCAGATCGTACTGTACCGGTTCATTATGCCCGTCAGATGCGTGACATATTAGGTGGTTTTCATCCGGATTTCAATTACTACGAGTACCCGGGGGGATCGCATTGGTATAGCAACGAAAGCGTAGACTGGAAGCCGCTTTTTGATTATTTCAAATGGCACAAGCGTAAATCTGCGGATGAGGTGCAGGAAATAGATTTCAAGACATCTAACCCAGGCATTTCGGCCAGCTATTATTGGGCAGCAATCCACCAGCAGCAAAAGGCTTTGGCATATTCTCACATCCAATTGTGGCGTGATCTCGAAGGCAAGCAAATTACCGGACGTACGGATAACGTGGCATTGTTGAAATTGGATATCTCGGGTTTTGGTCGAGAAGGGGTGTTGGTCTTGCATTTGGATAGTTTGGATGCATTAGAGGTACCTTTGTCGAAGCAACAAGATGGCACTATCTATCTTAAAAAGCAAGCAGAAGCATGGCAAATCGCCGATGCGCCAAGCTTAAGGGAAAAAGGCCCAAATCGGAATGGTACCTTTAAAGATGCTTTTCAACATACTATGGTTTACGTTTATGGCACGAAGGGCACCGCAGAAGAGAATGCTTGGGCTTGGGAAAAGGCACGCTATGATGCGGAGTCTTGGTATTATCGGGGAAATGGTGCTTTTGATATCGTGTCGGATAAGGATTTTGATCTGAAAGACTATGCAGATCGTAATATTATCCTGATCGGAAATGCTAAAACAAACAGTGCCTGGAACTCTTTGCTGGCTGATTGTCCTATTCAAGTTAGAACCGGAGAATTGAAGATGGGAGAGAAGGTGCACACAGCCAACGATCTGGGTGGTTATTTTGTATGGCCAAGGTCAGGAAGCGATATTCATTCGGTAGGTGTGATTACTGGAACCGGTATACAAGGTATGAAAGCGGCCACAGCAAATCAATACTTTGCCGGCGCCAGCGGATTCCCTGATTACATGTTTTTCTCTGTCGATATGTTAACTAATGGCGCGTCGGGATTGATTAATGTGGGTTTTTTCGATAACGATTGGTCGTTAAAGGATAGTGATTAATTACAACTATAGAATTAAATAGTGTACGAAGAAAGGCCATCTGTTAAGATGGCCTTTCTTATTCTAAACAGATCTTACATAGTTTAAGGCGTCGATTTTGAACTTTAACCGACATAAAAAAAGGCATCCTTACGAATGCCTTTTGCCTCTATTAAGATAGAAATTTTATGCTAATGTTGCAAAGGCGTCTTTAGTGAATCCTTTCAGTTTGTCCGTACGATTATTTTTAATTTTTTCAACCCAATTTGGATCTGCTAACAATGGGCGGCCAACAGCAATTAAATCAAAATCACCACGATCCATTCTGCGAACCAATTCATCTAAAGAACTAGGTTGCGAACTCTGTCCGGCAAAAGCACCAAAAAAGTCACCGTCTAAACCGACAGAGCCAACAGAAATAGTGGCTTTACCTGTAATTTTTTTAGCCCAACCTGCAAAATTCAAATCAGAACCTTCAAATTCAGACTCCCAAAAACGACGTTGTGAACAATGGAAAATATCAATTCCGGCACTTGACAATGGTGTTAACCACTGTTCCATTTCTTTTTCGTTTTTAGCCAATTTAAAGTTGTAGTCAGAAGGTTTGAACTGCGACAAACGAATGATTACCGTAAAATCTTCGCCAACACGTTTTCGTACTTCTTTGATGACCTCGACTGCAAAACGTGAGCGTTCCGCCAGGGTTTTACCTCCATAAATATCCGTACGGGTATTAGTACCATCCCAGAAAAACTGATCTATCAGATACTGGTGTGCACCATGGATCTCTACCGTGTCGAAACCTAACGCTTTTGCATCGGCCGCTGCTTGTCCGAATGCGGAGATGGTGTCGGCAATTGCAGCGTCGCTCATAGGAACGCCATTCTCAAAGCCGGGTCTTTGTAAACTAGAAGGTCCTTCGAAAGGTGTAGATGGCAGCCATCCTGATGCGTGATTTTCCATCACGCCCTGATGCCAGATTTGGGGCCCCATTTGTCCTCCCGAAGCATGCACGTCGTTGATTACTTTCTGCCATCCTGCTAATGCCTGATCACCATAAAAATGTGGAATATTCGGATCAGCAGATGAAGAAGGACGATTTATTACCGTTCCTTCAGATAAGATTAAGCCTACTTCGGCAGCGGCTCTCCTCGCATAATATGCAGCAACATCATCCGTAGGTATGCCATTTGGAGAAAACGATCTGGTCATGGGTGCCATCACGATTCTATTTTTTATGTTCAAAGATTTTAATTTGAACGGTTTAAATAAACTATCTGTATTCATATTACGCTATTTTTTATAATTCCGTATTAACAATTTTGCTTAAATTTTCTAATCCGATTTTATTACGTTTATAATATGTCCATTGTCCAACCCGGGACGCAATGACCAAATCTGCACGTTGTAGAATAGAAAGATACTCGGATACCGTACTTTGGGATAAACCTGTCTTTGCCTGAATCTGACCAACGCACACGCCGACCACTTCAAAGTCTGCGTTTGATTGATGTGGAAAATGTTCCGCAGGTGCTTTAAGCCAATTCAAAATATCTAATCGTGTTTGATTTGATAGGGCTTTAAATACTTTCACTCGATCCATATGACAAAGATATATCGACCTTTCCCGATATTCCAATATTATATTTAAACTTTACATTGCTGTGTAGATAGCTGCGAAAAAAGCCCATCTATCGAAGATAGATGGGCTTGACTGTATATTATTGGGTAACGTTAATTACTGCTTTTTCGCCCACCAAAGAGGGGTAAGTACAGCATCTGGTCCACCAAGTGCAGCCACAGCCTGATTATATCCAGCTTCGTTGTTATTACGTAAGGTAGATGGATAGTTTACACGTTGTGGGAAGAACCGCACACTACTCGTCATAAAATTGTTAGCGTTCAAATCGGGCATGGTTATAATAGGTTGCTCGACAGCTGGATTTTCGAAGAATGGCAATCCCAGACGACGATGATCACTCCAGGTTTCCAGTGGCAAATATGGATTTTGCGCAATGAATTTTTGAGTAATAATTTTTGTCAATTGGTCATTCCGAAATGCACCATCACGATACAAACCATTTGATGGATAGCGAATCTGTACTGTTCCCGTAGCACCACTTTCTCCATTGACGAACTGCATCGCGTGTGTATTTCCTGGCTCAACAGTATGTGCCCAAGCGACAGATGTTCCGACACGGTTGTATCCAGTACTGGTTAGGTAAGTCGCCGCATGTGTCGACAGGTTCCAGTAATTGAAATTGGCGGTAACACCTGCTTCATAGGCCGCTTGAGCAGACATAGGTACTGTCCAGCCGCGAACGGCTGCTTCTGCAATTAAGAAATTAGACTCCCAATTGGCAAAAAATACACGACGCTCAGATCCATTTCTAAATTTATTGATTAGACGTGGCATGGTACCTGGCCAAGATCTGACCTGGTTACGCGAAGCTTTGGCTGCCCAGTCGCCTGGAGCAAAAGCATTCCAGGTAAATGAAGCATTTATGGCGCGGAAAGTCGTCGTTCCATCGTTGTTCAGCAAATTACGTGTCGTCGCACGCGCTGTTGCTTGATCTGGATTGAAATTGAATTGCGCGTTATTGAAGTCGCCTGGAATCGCAAAGCTGGCATAAGCACGCGGATCAATCACGGCTGGTAGGCCATCCAACCAATACCCCGCTGATGGATCATTCGTTGCGGTAGCGAAGTGATTAGGATAGTAAATCCCAATATAATTTTCTGGTTTAATATGCTCTGCATACGAAGCTCCCAAAGAAGTGGATGTATTGATGCCCCCAAGACCAAGGTATAAATTATTTAGTGTGGAACTTAGTACAAATGGATTCCAAGTACGTGTCATAACTCCTGCTAAAGGACTGTACGCAGTACCCAACTCCGCAACAGCAAACATGTCATCTGCAGCGGTAATATACGGTTGAGAAGCTGCTGCCTCGAATTCACTGCGTGCTTTGGCCGCGTCAACCTCAGACATGCGCATTGCCAAACGCATGCGCATGGAATTCGCATATTTCTGCCATTTAGCGAAATCAAATTCGTAAGCGGGATCGAATCGACGTATATTAGAAGGTACCACCACTGCTGTATTCAGTGATTCGCTGGCTTCTCTCAATTCGGTCAGCAAAAAGCTATACACATCCTGCACACTGGAATAGCTGGGATTTTCACCTTGCCATCCGTCTAGAGGAATAGGGCCAAACGTGTCACTTAATTCGCTCATCAAATAAGCGCGCCAGATCCTGGCCACTTGCAACATATTTGCTGTGTAAGTTTGTTGCGTACCTGCCGCCGTCTGCTCATTAGCAACGGTAATAGCACTATTAATTCCAGCCAACCATCCAGACATATAGCTGCGGCCATAGTAATCGGAAGACCACCCATCGTTATGAGCACCATTCACGATGCCACCACCCAATTGTTGGCGTCCTGCTGTTTTCCAGTATAGTACAAATATCCGTTCGGCGATGTGGGGGTCCTGTTGCGCACCAATAATAGAACCGTTGATAAAGTATTCTACTTGCACCTGTTGAGAATTTGCTCCATTGGGATCAATGTTCAATTCCTCAAAATCTTTACAGGAGGACAGTAATGCTAGCGATGCTAACATCGAAACCATTCCTCTTTTTATTGTTATTTTCATATCAAAATCTCTTTAAACCATTAAAACCCTAGTGAAAAACCGAAGATAAATGAGCGCATTGTTGGAGGAGCACCATTTTCAAAGCCAATGGCGTTGGAGCCAGTAGCAAAGGTAGATTCCGGATCTATACCGTCTGTCTTACTGTGGATCATCCAAACATTATTGCACGACGCGAACACGCGTGCACTTTGAAATACAGAATTACCTAATACCTTTCTAGGAAAATTATAGTTCAGTTGCACATTACGTAAGCGGATATTTGTTGCGTCATATAGGTATTCCTCATGTATACCTAAGTTATTAGCGGTCGCGATGGCATTGTAATATTGTTGAGGAGTTACAGAGGTTTCATTTGGGGTATAGTTGCCATTAGATCCTACTACGCCTGGCACAACAAAATTTTCCCTAGCGCCATTAGCTGCAGTGATCTCGGCAGTACCCACACTTTGCATCCCCCGATGCGTCCCAAGATACATCATCCCTCCAAATCGCGCATCCACTTGAAACGACAATCCAAAGTTCTTGTAGGAGATATTGTTAATTAAACTAACCATTTCTCGTGCTTGTTGCTCCCCCAAATATTCAGGATCTTGTGCACGGATTGGGAGTCCTTGAGCGTTCAGCAAGAGCTGTCCCGCATATTGACTTGCCACGTCGTCAACCCGACGATAGCGGTGTCCCCAAATCTCCCCGTACATTCCACCGGTTCTGGCAATAAAAGCTAAATCGTCAAATCCTCCTATCGGATAACGATCTATATCAAATTCTGCTGCGATATCCTCTACAGAGTTAATGTTACGGCTTAGATTGAGTGTAGCATCCCATCGAAATGAACTTTCTCTATTTATAATGTTAGCGTTGGCCATCAACTCCCAGCCCTTGTTCTGGATATTTCCACCATTAATTTTCCGACTTTCGAAACCGCTTGACGGATCGAGTGGTAAATTGATCAACTGATTGAATGCATTGGATTTATACCAACTTAAATCTAACGATAAACGGTTGTTAAATAGACGCAATTCTCCACCAAATTCAATATTACGAATCAGCTCACTTCTTACCATTGGATCATAAAAAACTGACTGTGGATTAGCGGTAACATTGCCATTAGGATCACCTCCGATACCATATACATTATACAATTGGTATGGCCCCATATCGTTACCCACCTCGGCGTATGACGCACGTAATTTCGTGAAACTTAACCAAGAAGGAAGGTTTCCACCTGCTTTGGTGATTTGTTCGCTTAACACATACGATAGGTTGAACGAAGGGTAGAAGAAGGAACGGTTGTCTGGATGCAAGGTAGAAGTCCAGTCATTTCTAAGTGTTGATTCTAGGAAAATAAAGGAATCGTAATTAATTCCGAACGACCCGAACACCGAGTTGATTTTTCGTTCAGAATAAAATGGCGATATGCTTGGCGCTCCAACAGAATTGTTGGGAGTGAATAGGTTTGGAATTTGCAATTCACCCACATTGACATTCAGACCGTCAGACTTTTGATGCATTAAGTTGCCTCCAAAAGTGGCATTACCTCCGAATTTTCCAAAGATATTATCCTTTTGAGCGATAAGTAACGCTTGATAGTTAGTCTCTCGGAATACATTTTTTCCGGTACTGAAGCTTCCATTTACAGAGGATGGTCCACCAGCACGCACGCGCGTTTGTGTGTTATTGGTATACAAATCGGCTCCTGCCTTAAATTCACCTTTTAACCAATCATTGAACTGATATCCCAAAGATCCGTTTAATAGGAAACGATCGCGTTGATCTTCGTTGCGATCATTATCTAAGCGCCAGTAGGGGTTGAAAGTGGCTGCCCCGCCTCTGTACCAGATCATCTGGCCGAATTCATTGACATTGTCTTCAAAATCCAGAATATTCAATGATCTAGGCATCATTTGTAAAGCATAAATACTACTCCAGTCACGACCATTAATCGGGCGATTTACTCCTTGTGTATTACTATATTGTACCTTTACATCCGTCGTCCAACGTTCATCAGCACCAAATTTAGTTCCCATCCGAGTTGTTAAATTTGTTCGAGTGAAGCGGTTTGTTGGCAAGATGCTGCGATTGTCAAGCCTGTTAATAGCAGTATAGACACTGGTGTTTCCGTACTGCTGTTGAAATGCCACATTGTGGTTTTGTGTAGTACCATTTTGCAGATAGGCATTCAAATTGTCGCGAGCTGCTAATGCTTCCTCCTGCCCATTCCATTTTGTGACCGTCTGCCCTTCAATACGTGGACCCCAGCTTAAAGGACTTGTAGGGTCAAAAGCCCCAGCATCTCCCTGGCCAAAAGAGTTTTGAAATTTTGGTTGCATAAAAATTGTCTCGACCCCCATGTTGGACGAAGCCGTAATGCCCAATCCAGCTTTTGTGCGACCAGATTTAGTGGTAATTAAAATGACGCCATTACCTGCGCGCGTGCCATACAAAGCTGCCGCTGATCCACCTTTTAGTACGGTCATACTTTCAATGTCATCAGCGCTAATATCGCCTAAGCCATTCCCCATATCCAGGCCTGCTCCGAAATAGCCGTTTTCTGTCGTTCCGGTAAAGTTATTCATCGGAATACCATCGACTACAATTAGGGGTTGATTGTCGCCCGTAAGAGAACTAAAACCACGTAGGACAATCTTTGCAGACCCTCCAGCTCCGTTGCTCGAACGAGCGACCTGCAAGCCTGCAGCTTTACCAGAAAGCGCATTGGCCAAATTGGCTTCGCGCGTTTCCAATAATTCAGCACCACCGATTTCTTGCACGGCATAGCCTAGAGATTTTCGCTCACGTTTGATGCCCAATGCGGTAACGACTACTTCCCCGATGTCGCCCGTATCCTCGCTAAGCAATACATCTTGCCTTGTCGATGTTATCATTACTTCTCTGGCTGAATAACCCAGTCTGGAAAACCGAACGACTGAACCGTTGGCAGCTTGGATACTATAATTGCCATTAGCATCTGTTTGTGTTTGCCGATCCGTGCCAGTGATACTCACTGTGACACCCGCCATCGGTCCATTTGCATCTGTCACCCTCCCAGTAACAGTTTGCTGTGCATAGGCGGCTGATATGCTAATAAGCATAACGAGCAGCATGTTGCAACAAGTGATGTAAAATTTACTCATATTGATTATTGTTTGGTATAGTTAAGTTCTTTTTCAATTACAAACTTTGAAAGTCTGCGTTTTCTATGGCCAGGCAGGCACCACCCAATATTTGAGGGTTTTCTATTTCCGACATAGAAAATTGTGTCTGCATCCGCAGTCGTTCTATCGTGTACTTTCTTAAGGAAGTTTGTATCGTACCAGGAAGAATATCTCCTAACCGAGCTCCTCGGCCGCTAAGAATGATATGTTCTGGGTTAATGATGTGGATTAAGGTTGCTAACCCTTTACCAATAGCATAGGCGATCTGATCTACAGCAGATAAAGCCAATTGATCACCTCGTTTGGCGGCATCAATGATACACTCACCCGTTATATATCCTCGGTGAGTATATGCTTCGGCTAGTAGAGATGGTTCGCCGTTTGCTAGTCGCTCAGTGGCGTAACTGACTGCAGAAAGAAGGGATGCTTCTACTTCCAAACAACCTCTCTTGCCACAAGAGCAAAGTGTGCCTTTGTCGGAAAGGGGAATATGACTGAATTCTCCAGCAAAACCACTATGTCCCCGAAAAAGCTTTCCATCGATGATCATACCTAAACCTATACCCCAGTTTAAATTGACCACAAGAATATCTTTCGATTCCCGATTCCGACCAAAACGTTTTTCGGCAATAGCTATTGCCGCAGAATCGTTCTCTAACAAAGTCTGTATACCGAAGGTCTTTTCTAGTTGTTTTTTGATATTATGAAATGGATTCCCTGGAGGATAAGATGCGTTAATTCCTTGATCAGCATTCACAAAACCAGGAGAAGTTAACCCGATTGCGAATATTCTACGGGAACCAGCGATCGCTTTCACTTCGGTAATTAGGGATACTAGCTTATCATAAGCTAAAGGATCAGTCAGTGCATTTTTTATCGTTTTTACAGGGCTGAAGTACGAATGGTCGAAATTCAAAAGTGCGACACTGCTGTAATATTGATCAATTGCTACCGATAGAATAAGGGGGAGCTGATTTACCTGGAGTTGGTATTGCAAGGCACGTCTACCCCCAGTAGATGGACCCAATCCAACCGTGTCTACTAAGCCCTCTGTAGCCAATTCATTTAAAATCTTGGTCGCACTAGGGATACTCCGATCTATGGTCGAGGCAATTTCGCTTACAGATTGTAAGGGTCGAAAGCATAAGGCTTTCATAATGGAGATTTTGGTTTGACTCACAGATATAGGGTCTTAGCTTAAAGACAATTCATTAATAACGGTTGTAACAAAACTATTGATAAATCTTATAAATCAAAACGCTATTTAAAAATTTTAAGAAGTTTATGACCTCGTATATGGGAATTTTATAAAAGTTTGCGAGACTATTTATAATACGGGTATATTTTTTTTAGATCAGATGGAGCATAGTGAAGGCTTATTGATCTTGTAAAAGGAAGCAGTAAATTGAGGTATAAATAGTATAAAAGGGATCTGTTTCCACACAAGCACCGTAGTAGAATACAGTACAAATGCATTTAACACAAAAAAGGAGCATCTATAGATGCTCCTTTTTTGTGTTAAATGCTATAGGCGTTTTATTCGGATGTTTCGGAAAAAAACTTCCGATCCGTGGCCTAGAAAGCCGAGGTGTCCTTTACTATTTTTAAGGCCTGGATGGTCTTTCCCATCTAGCGTTCCGTTTTTGGAAGCTTCGGCAAGGTCGCCTTCTAAGATTACCTGGCCATTCAGTGTCACCGTTATCTGATTGCCCTTCACATAGATTTCTTGCGTATTCCATTCGCCAAGGGGTTTCATCCCTTCACGTTTTGCGGTAATGATTCCGTAAGCAGATCCATGATATTGATATTCTTTCAAATTCTTATAGATATCGGCATCATTGTCCAAAATTTGGATTTCCGTACCTACATAGGCTGCATCTCCTTCTAAAGGTGTACGAATACCTACACCATTATTGGCGCCTGGTGTCAACTTAAAATCAAAACGGTACACGAAATCTGCAAACTCTTCTTTGGTGTACAAGTTTTTTCCAAACTTGGCATCTGGATTAGCACGTAGATAACCTTCTGGGGTGATTTCATAAGCGGTGGATTCGGTCCATTTATCTAAGTTCGTGCCATCAAACAGCATCTCAAAGCCCTCTTGCTGTTCAATGCCTGTTACCTGAAATATTTCTTTACGTGGCAGCTCTTTTAAATAGATGTCCCGATACCAAACTTTAGAGCCGTGAGCCTGCAGTTCAATTTGTTCCATTGGAAAAATAGGTTTGCTTCGATCCCAGTAGTTTTCCAGTACGGTACTGTCTACAACTTGTTCGCCGTTTAACCAAACCCATACCTTATCGCCCACCATCTTAATTTTAAAGGTGTTCCATTCGCCAAGGGGATTATCGGCCACTTTTAACGGATCTTTTGCGTGCGATTGGTTATTATATAATCCGCCAGAGCCTACCTGCGCTCCAACGTTCACGCGAGAAGTATCCCAAATTTGTACTTGAGGTGTTCCACGGAGGTAGATGCCTGCATCGGGTTCTTCTCCTTGAGGATCAAGCTTCCAGTCTACTAACATCTCGAAATCACCGTATTGCTTATCTGTCGCGATATTGTCGCCTTTACCACGAAAGACTAACATGCCCTTTTCGGCAGTCCAGTTGGCTCGCATATCCTGATCCGCTGCCGTCTGCTTTTTGGCCAACTCTTGGGCAGATAGGGTATTTCGTTTAACTGGATTTTCAACCAACCCTTTCCAACCTTTTAAATCCTTTCCGTTGAACAACTTGGAGTAACCTTCTGTGGAAGGCATTTCCGCCAAGTGGCGCTCGATTGCTGCAGAAAGATAAGCACTTTCATCGCCCGCCAGATTAGTCATTGCTTGAGTCAACAGTTCTTTAACAATCGTTCCCGAAAATTGACGATTATCCAATGCAATATTCATCACCGTACCAGTCGCCTGGCGTTTTAATTCGGGGTCGGTTAAAAATTGACCCGCAAAGACTAGGGCTTGGAATGTACCGGTTGCTTGTAAGCTTTGCAAGACCCTACGTTTTTGAGCGCTGCTTTCTGATCGCTCGAAAGCGTCCTTCAAATAAAGGGTTTTCTGGTCAGGTGTGGCGGAGCTGCGGTTAATTTGATGAATTAAACCCGTTAAAACTAGATCAAGCGATGCTCCTTTTTCCTGACGGGAGAGTGTAATCAAGTCCGGTAAAGTAGTTGGTGCAGACCAACTAGCTAAGGTTTGTATTGCTATTTTACGGGTTTGTGGTTGGTTTAACGCTTGTTGTACACGCGATAGGGCATGATCATCACCAACACCGGCAAATACAGGGAAGAGGAGAGACATATGTGCCTGATCTTCCAAGGAAACGTTTGAGGCTAATTGTTGTATTTTTTCCGCTTTATCAGGACGCGCCTTCAGCGAAATCACCAATGCCTCTTGCACATAAGGAAGATCCTTTGCAGAAACATGGTTGAAAAGCGACAGAAGCGTATCTAGATTTTCAGCTCTTGCTAATGAAGGCAATGTTTTGTAGGCCTCTTGGTGTACCAGGGAATCTGTCGAGGAAAGTAATGGTAATACAGCTAGCGTGGATTCTTCGTCCGAGCGAGTAGACAAAAACTGCAACAAAATAACCTGTGTTTTTGGATCTGCATTAGGCAGCGCAGCTTGTACCGCTTGTACTGTCGTTGGATCTTGGACACTCAAAAGTAAACCTTTTATGGCTGCTTTGCCTTCCTGATCCACCTGTGGCAATTGCTGAATCATCAGCTTTGCTGCTGAGGCATTTTCCAACCGGGATAGCGCATGTAAAGCAGCCACCTTCGGACGGCTATCTTGGATGTTGCGGAGGTTGTCTTCTATTTGTTTGCCATATTTTACTTCTCCTTGTCGACCTAGATAATTGTATAAGCTTTCCTGCACATCGGGCGAGGCATTCTTTGTCATAGCGAGCAATGCACGGTTTTCTTTGTCTTTACCGTATTTATGCAACAAGTTTAGTGCAATATCGCGGTACATGGCATCAGGAGATTGAACTCCAAGCAATATTTCTTTTTTAGCTTTTCCATAGTTTATCGAGCTAGCTATGGCTAATGCTCGTCCTTTCAGTGCTGTTGATGTCGTACTATTCGCTTTTTGGAAGATGGTATTCGTTATTCTTTCAGCGCCTTTCTTATCCCCTTCAGCTAGGCGATTTGCCGCATAGTCTAAGCTGAGGGAAGCTACATTAGTCGGCTCATACGCGTATACAGCTTCTGCCGCTTTATCCAAAAACAATTTTTCGGATTGTTCACCAGCGATTTTGCTCAGCGCGATGTAAGCATTGCGCCGAAAAGTGGTATTATCGTACTGATTAATGCTGGCGATGATATCAGATTCTGCTTGCTTCGCTTTTAGATCACCCAACGCAGTTATTGTGGCGGTGGCTTGCTTTTCGTTTTTGGCATTTTGCAAAGCTGTCATCAGCGCATCTACAGCTTCGGGGGTACCGATAGCATGAAGTGCAAGCGCGGCATCATCGACCAACTTGTCGTCAGACAAATAGGGAGCGATAGCGGGTATATTTACTGAATTGGCAACCTTTTTCAATAACTCCAATACAAATGCTTTTTTCTCGTCTTGCTTCAATAGCGCGAGGCCCGAGCACAGTCCGTCTGCATAGACCTTCCGCGAGCTTTCTTTGCCCTCTTGCATCACATAATAAGCATAGGAGTTGAGCGCGTAAGTGATGGGGCTAATGTTCGTGTTTTTGCTTTCGATCTCTTGCACCATGCTCCCGATTTCTGCCGCCGTAAAATGCTCCATCTCTTGCATTGCTGTGGAGAATGCAACTTGGTCTTCGGCAGGCTGCTGCATGAGTAGGTCAGCTATCTTGGTGGCTGTTGTTCTATCTTTAGGAAGTTGCGCATTGGCCACTGTACTTAACAACAGGAATACGAGTAGGGTATAGTTAATTCTTTTCATGAGTGTCTTTTAAATAGTCCAAGGTCCTCGCATCGGTTGATTAATCAGGCGATTTGCACCTGGATCTCCTACAAATTCTTGTTTGTCGGAATCGTAATGTAGGGTACGGTTCAATCGTAGTGCGGCCAATCCAAGATTAACCAGCGTGGCCGAATAGTATCCGTTTTCCTCATTCAGTGCGAACTTCTGTCGCGATCTACAAGATTCCATAAAATCATCTACCTGTGGAGCGGGATCTGGATACTGTGATAACTTCCGCTCTAAGTCAGGAATATCGGAAACAAAACCTTTGAATAGTTTTCCATCCGGGCCTTCTATATACGGTTTTCCTACTTCTGATCCTGCTCCGTCCAAGATAATCTGGCAACCATCAGCATAAGTGTAGATGATTTTCCGCCAGGTGCCGACGGCATCGTAGTGCTGTTGTGGTGCATCTACTTCAATCTTGATCGGACTCTCATTGTCTTTTCCTAAGAAATATTGTACTGGATCTAAATAATGCTGCCCCATATCGCCGAGACCGCCACCATCGTAATCCCAATAACCGCGAAAGGTAGTATGTACGCGATGCGCACTGTATGGTTTGTAAGGCGCTGGCCCCAACCATAGGTCATAATCTAACTCTGCTGGTACGTTTTCTTCTGGCAGATTTTCATTGCCCACCCAGTAAAACTTCCAGTCAAAGCCGGTGTGCTTACTGATTGTTACCTTTAGTGGCCATCCTAACATACCGGTATCGACCAGTTTTTTAATTTTTTTGACAGGTACCTGCATGCCATAGAAATCTCTATCGTATCGAAACCAGGTATTCAAACGAAACATATTGCCATGCTGTGCGATGGCTTCTTTTACTTTTTTTCCTTCGCCAATAGTCCGCGTCATTGGCTTTTCACACCAGATGTCTTTGCCTGCGCGTGCGGCATCCACCGCCATGATACCATGCCAATGTGGCGGTGTAGCAATGTGTACAAGATCCACTTTGGAGTCTTGAATGAGATCGCGATAATCCCGGTATTCGGTTGCCCGATCTTTCAATTGTTTTTGGGCGATGGCTAGATGGCGTGTGTCTACATCGCATATGGCTACCGTCTTGGTGCCGGCATAATCAAAATGTCCGCGACCCATGGATCCCACACCAATTACTCCTTTAGTAAGATGATCACTTGGCGCCAGAAAACCATTACCTCCCAGTACGTGGCGGGGTATGATGGTGAATGCCGCGGCACCTACCAATGCTTTTTTGATAAAATCGCGTCTTATTATTTTCGTTGATGTCATGTTTTAGATATTTTGCGAACATACGTTCGTTTACTATTGGTGTAGAAGTAGATTGTACTAAATGAATGTATTAAGATAGAAAAAATATTACAAAAAGTTAAAGAACCCATCGCAACAGGGCTGTGACAGGTAGGTGATCGGACGCGTAATGCTCCTGTACGACATGATGTGACACGACTTCCCAAGAATCTTGATTTCTTAACAAGATAAAATCAATCGTTTTCTTCGGAGTGATAACGGGGATAGTGAATCCACAGGTAGTGCAAGTCGGTTTGAGTACCTTTTCGAATAGTGCAAATGCCTCTTGATCTGTCGTCATATTAAGATCCCCGGCGATTACCATCGGATGCTTGCTGTCTCTTGCGATACGAACTAATTCTTTTGCCTGCAAAGTGCGGTTTTGCGGGTCTCTTTGTGCATCTAAGTGGGTGGTCGCAAAAGTAATTAATTGCTGATTTCCCAAATCGATATCAACAGTCGCCAAGATTCGAGGTTCAGCGTTGGAGCTGGCGATAGAAGGAAGATGGTGTATCTGCGGATTGTTAAATGGTCGTTTGGAAAGTATCGCTTGTCCGTATTCACCTCCATCAAAATCGATGGCTTTTGCAAAATAATAATGCATGCTCAACGCTTTCGCTATCTGCTTTGCCTGATCAATGTGACCACTACGTTTGGTGCGTACATCCACTTCTTGCAAAGCAACTAGATCTGGATCTTCATTTCTAATTACGGCAATAATCGCCTCTATATCGATTTTGTCGGGTGTGCTCGGTGGGCTGGCGTGATGAATATTGTACGACATAATCTTCAACTGCTTTCCTGTTGTATTCATGGCTTTTTGCTTTGCATGCAAAGCCGCAGATGCGGTTGACAATAGTAAGCATAGGATCAGAAATTGGTTTATTTGATTCATATTGGTCTTTTTGATGATTAGTTATAAATGGCACGGCAGTATGAAATCTGCCGTGCCAATGATGATGTAAACACGAAGGGGTTACCAACCGGGATTTTGGCCCAAATTAGGATTTCGTTCCCACTGGGTTTGCGGTACTGGCCACAGGTAATTTTTTGGACTTTCAAAGGCGCGCGTCCACTGAACGACTAAATGCCCATCGGTACTTTTTCTATAGGTAGCAGCATTCAATTGAGGGAACCAGCTTGCTTTTACGCCTTCAATATCACGACCCAGCAATTCTCCTTGTTGCCAACGTCGCACATCAAAATAGCGGTGTCCTTCCAACGCCAATTCTACCCGACGTTCGCGCCTGATTTCTGCACGAATATCCATACCATGCTGTGCCAGAAAGCTTAAGTTCATGTGAACCATACCGACGCGATCGCGCAGTAGGTTAATGGAGATGTCGAGATCAGCTTGTGTCAATTTATTTTGCTCCAGTCTAGCCTCTGCGTAGTTGAGCAATACCTCCGCATAACGCATATGATGGATGTCATTATCATCTCTACTCACCAACCCTACGGCAGAAGGCTCCACATATTTTTTGTAATAATAACCCGTTGTCGTGACCGATCCGCGACCGTCTTGGCTAAATTTTGGCACTTGAAAGATGGTCGGGTCTGGATTTTGTGCTACCGGTCTACCATCAAATCTGCCACCCCACTTGTCACCCGGGACTAAGATGGTTTGGGTCATGCGGGGGTCTCTGTTTTTAAACACATCTGCATAGGCGGCATCGCTGTATAACGGAGACTTATCAATAGGAAGTCCATCGGCACATAGATAGGACTCTACGAGTGAACGTGTCGGCACAAAACGTGCAAATTGGTCAGGTACCTGGATTTCCCTACTTAGGTTATGCATAATCACATCCGTCAAATGTAGGCGCGCAAAGATGGTTTCTTTATTTCGTCCTCCAGCCAGTTTACCCGCACGGGTAAATAACTCCCAATAATTCGTTTGTGGATCACCCGTATTGTACAGTTCGTAAACGCCTAAATCCATTACGGCTTTAGCAGCCTGTTCAGCCACTTCATAGCGTCCGTAAGTAAGTGCGATGCGTGATTTCAGTGTTAAAGCCGTGCCCTTGCTTACGCGACCAAGATTCTGTCCGGTAGGAATAGCGCTAGGTAGTGCTGCGGCTGCAGCATCCAAATCCCCTAATAGGAAATCGACTACCTCTGATTGCGGAGTACGATCGTCGTATAGCTCTGGATCGTCGGGATTTAATGTTTTTGTGAGCAAGGGAATATCGCCATAGAAGGAGGTCAAGAAGCTATAGGCCAGTGCACGAATCACACGCACCTCTGCTGCTAATCGTTCTTTGGCACCAGGTTGGTTTTCGCTCGCTCCGGCGTAATTCTCCAAGAATGCATTGCATTCCCGAACATCTCGGTACATATTAGCCCATTCGCTGTTCACCGTAGGTTGTGTAACCGGAAATACTCCAGAACCAATATCCTTGTATTGATTGGTTGTTGGCCACATGGTATTCTCTGCTAAGTTTTCCATGTCCACGAAGTTTTTCGCTTTTACTCGAGAGTAAATAGCGGTCGCTGCCATCTCCAGATGTTCCTGCGTTTTCCAATAAGTCTCATTGACAATCTCATCTTGCGGCACTCGGTCCAGAAAATCGCTGCAACTTGCCATGCTGATTAGGCTGATTGCCGAAATAGCGAATGCCAACCTATTGTATGTTTTATATCGTAATGTCATTGCCGTCTATCTTAAATTTAAATTAATACCCAATACATACGTCTTTACTTGCGGATAGTATCCGCCCGTATTGCCGACAGGAACCTCTGGGTCATATCCATAGAAAAAGTCAGTTCTGGTCAGTAGATTATCTGCCGAAGCATACAAGCGCAATTTGCTGACGCGGAATCTTTCCATCCACTCCGGAGAGAAGGTATATCCAATCTGTATATTCTTCAGTCTTAAATACGAAGCATCTTCAATCCATTTGGAAGACAACCGCGTATTATGATCACGTAGGTATACCAATCGAGGATAGGAAGCATCTGGATTATCCGGGGTCCATCGATCCAAGTGCACCTCCTGTGGCATGGCACTGTTGTTCATAAATGGGTGTCGCGCGTTACCGGCGAGGTATCCATCAGCCTTACCTACGCCTTGTAGGAAAAAACTGAAATCTATGTTTTTATAGGATAAGTCGCCACGGAAACCATACGTGTAGCGTGGAATATCACTACCCAATACATGGCGATCGTTACCTACTGTGATTTCTGTTGCTTCGGGATCTGTCGGTACGTAGATCAAATCGCCCGGTCCCACAAGATCTCCGCGCTGAAACGGGAAGTTGGGAACCCGCTGCCCATTGACGATGCTGAAGTCGCTTTCCTGTGCGATACGGTCTACTTTGAATCCATAAAAAGCATCTAATGGATGGCCGACCAGACGGACACGATCCCCGAGGTTTACCGCGTAATCGTCTAAATGGGTAATTTTATTTCTGACGTCGGATAGGTTGAAGTTGGCGCGATAACTAAAATCACCGATATGATCTTGCCATCCGACGACCACTTCCCAGCCCTTATTTTGCATGGCTCCTGCATTTTGGGCAGGATAACCGGTGCCCACACCGATCACATCAGGTAATGGTGTATTGAGCAACAAATCACGGGTATTGTTGACAAAATATTCTCCCGTTACGTTTAATCGCTGACTGAAGAAGGCGAGGTCCATACCGATATTCATCTTTTCGGAAGACTCCCAAGACACGAGCTGGTTTGGAATAAAAGACTGCCGAAAGCCAACGCGACCGATATTACCGATTGGATTATTAGAGTTGACTTGGGCAGAAGATAGAATAGCCATAAAAGGATGATCGCGCCCAACGCGGTCATTGCCTTGCGTTCCATAAGAGAACCGGATTTTACCGAAATTCCATGTGTCGCGCAAGCTTTCAAAGAAGGTTTCTTCTGTAAATACCCATCCCGCGGAAAAGGAGCCAAACCAGTTCCAGCGAACATCCGGATGAAACCGAGAAGAACCATCCCGGCGGAAGTTACCTTCCAAAAGGTAACGGCCTTCATAGTCATAATTCACGCGACCGAAGAAAGACATCAAGGCATTTTGACTGCTTGAACTCTGATTTAGCTGGTTTTCGGTACCTAGCGCTAACGAAGGGAGATCGACCGGAAGATGTGTACGTGATGCACCAAAATCTGCTCCCACATTTTCTTCGACAGAATAACCCAATAAGCCGGTCAGGTGATGTTTTTCCTGAAATGTTCGGTCATAGTTGGCTGTTCCAATAAAGGTTTGGTATGTGCCAGAATAGTGATCCATATTAATTCTATTCGGAAAATTGGTTTGGTAGATCAGCTGGTCGTCATCTGGACTATAATAGTTGATGGTTTTAAGAAGCGTCGTTCTTTTTGAATTGTACTTCACTAGGCCGTACTGGCCTTTCAGATCCAAACCTTTTGCGATGTTTAATGTAGCACCCAAATTGGCGGTTATTTCCTGCGAGGTAAAACTATTTGTACCGCCATCTGTCGCAATGGCGACTGGATTGCTTTGTCCACCGTGGTAACCCCAGCTATTATTAGTAAACCGAACTGGCACGAGCGGGCGAATGCTTAATGCAGCTGAAAGTGCTCCTGTGCCCGATGCACTGCCATCATTAGAGCGATCTACATATCCAAGGTTACCGTCTATTTTAAGGCGATCTCCAATTTGTGTGTTCAGGCGGATACGCGCATTGTGACGGTGCGCTTTAAAATTGTCGCCTACTACTAATCCCCCTTCGTTGAGATAACCATATGATGCATAATATTGCGTGTTGTCGCTTCCACCGTTCAGACTTAGGTTGTGGTTTTGCTGTGGAGCACTTGCCCGGTATACTTCGTCAATCCAATTTGTGTTAGCGAAGTAATTGGGGTCGCTACCATCGCGTGCCATGGCAATTTGCTCTTCTGTGTAGGTTGGGTTAGTGCCGGCATTGATATTGGCTTCGTTTTGCAAAGTCATGTAATCTGCCGAACCTAGAAACTTAGGCAGAGCCGTAGGTGTTTGCTGCCCGAAATAGCTATTCAGGCTGATATTAGTTTGGCCGGATTTACCTTTTTTCGTGGTAACAATGATGACACCATTTGCACCTCGTACCCCATAAATAGAGGAAGAAGCGGCGTCCTTCAATACGGAAATACTTTCTACATCATCCGGGTTTAAGATATTGATGTTTCCTCCCGGAATACCGTCTATAACGATTAATGGATTCGCATCTCCCCAAGTGCCGACTCCACGAATACGAAATTGCGGTGCACGGTTGCCCGGTGTTGTATTGCCTGTATTTCTTACCGTCAAACCCGGCATCTGCCCCTGCAGGCCTTGTCCGATATTAGCAAGTGGTCTGCTTTCCAGTGCTTCGCCAGATATCGAGCTTACCGAACCCGTCAAATTTGCTTTTTTCTGTGTTCCGTAACCCACAACGACGACCTCGTCGATATTATCATTGCCTGGCTGCAAAATCACATTCATTTCGCCTGATCCTTGCACAGCTTGCTCTTTTGTGACAAAGGAGATATGCTGAAACACCAAGGTTGCATTAGGTTGACTTACTGCAAGACTAAATCTGCCATCCTGATCGCTTCCGGTACGTTGGCTTGCCTGACCTTTTACGGCAATATTTACTCCCTCAACAGGCTGAGCTGCCTGGTCAAGTACAACACCTCTTATGGTATATTGTTGCGTCTGGAATTTACGTGTCGTTGAGCCCTTTCCGCGGCGGATGATGATGTAGTCATCAAAAATTTTGTAATCAAGACCCTGCTCAGGAAGTAACCTATCTAATCCTTCCGTTAGGGCTACCGACTGGAGGTCGGTAGCTGGAATATAGATTTCTCCGATCTCTGAATGGTCATATACGAATCGATGTGGAATCTGCTTTTCAATCTTGCTAAGCAAGATGGTGAGTTTGGTCTGTGGCTCTCGTAGCGTAAATCGCTGTGCGTAACTGGTGGCGCCAACATTTGAAATGGATAGCAAAAGCGCTAGCACTACATATTTTGTAATTTCTAGGAAGCGATAAAATATATTTTTTACACTTCCACACACATTCAAATCAAAATGCATATTTTTAAATGGATTTTTGTTCGTTAAATAGGTGATTGGTACAGTTGCTTTAGGAACAGATCATTTTTTCAGAAGGTGTTGCTGCACCTTCTGTTTTTTTATCATACTGCCTAGCATTTTAAATAGGGGTTTTATTTCATAGGCTTAAGGATTTTTAATATTAACAGTGAGGTTGTTGTTTTTGTAACTCGATTGTAATCCCAGGTAATCCAACATTTCAAGCATTTTTGAAAGCTTCACGTTGCGCGATATGGTTCCGTTGATTGCTGTATGCTTGCGTTTTCCAGTAATCTTCACGTCGATATCGTACCATCTTTCCAATTGACTGGCTATTGTACTGACATCAGCGCGATCAAAATGGAAGTATCCATCTTTCCACCGTGTCATATCTTTTACATTCGGGTTATAGGCTGTTTTCATGTTGCCATTTGCCGCAATGGTCGTTAATTGATTTGGTGACATTTGTACCGCACCTGTGGCGGTTTCTAAGCGAATAGCACCGCTCAATAATGCAGCTGTCGTTAGGTTCTTATCATACGCGTTTACGTTAAATTTTGTTCCCAAAACTTCGATCGCTCCGAATTGGCCTTGCACCAGAAAATTGCGACCTTCCGATTTGGTCACTTCAAAATATACTTCACCGGTCATGTGTACTACCCGATCTGCCGTACCTAAATTAGAAGCAAAACGGATAGAAGATTCTGCATTCAACCATACTTTTGTGCCATCAGGTAATAGAAAATTTATTTGTCCGCCACGTGGCGTTTTTACGGTATGCTGCTCTATTTGAGTATTGTCGGAGTTTGTATACTGAATTTCGCCCGTTTCCAATCTTACAATAGAGAAGGTTTCTCCAGCCTCAATAATGCCGACCTGATTGCTATCTAATGCGATTTGCTCCCCATCTTCCGTTAGGAATAACGCGCGATTACGACCGGGTTCTACGTCTTGTTGATTGGTGTGTTTTTGCGCAAAGGGTTGAGGGATCACATCTTCGTTACTATGTGTGGAGTACATAAACTTCACACCAAAGCTTATTAGGATCAATGCAGCAGCAGTAGAAATCCATTTCACTATTTTCTGAGAGGGTATAGTCTTTTTACGAGGTTTGACTTGATTATTGCCTGCATCGATAATTTTGTGGAACAATTGATGAGATTCTGCCGAAGAAAAGGGTTGATTCAGGGGTTTATCTTTTTCTATAGTTCGATCCCAAACGATCTCAAACAAGGCTGCTTGTTCCAACTCAGGAATTTGGATTGAAAGGTGTTTGAGGCGAATCGATTCTTTTTGTGTAATCGTTTCGTCAATTTGTTTCTGTACTAAATCAATAAATTCTTTTTTCTCTTGATGCATGTATTGGTGTTCAAGCTGATGCTTTACACTTAGAGGACAATGCTATTCGAGAAAAGGGGGTATTAAAAAATAAGAAAAGTAAAAAAAAGACTAACTATGGAGTCACGATGCTTGGTGAGGTAGGTTTTGATAGATAAGCGCGCAAGCTGCAGGTATTTCTTAACCGACTCTCGGGAGATATTCATTTCAGTCGCAATTTCTAAATATTTTTTTCGTTTAAACTGGCAAAGAATAAAGGCTTTTTGTTGTTGCGCAGGTAATTGCGCTATTGCTTGATCGATCCAAGGTAGGTAACGCTCTTCCGCGGAAGTCTCGTCGGTATCTTCTTCCCAAAGATCTTGCTGCTGGACGAAATCTATTTCTACTTTGGCTCTACGTATGTTGCGCCGCAATTGATTTAACGAAGCATTTCGTGCTAATACGAATAGGTAGCCCTCCAGGTTAGCGATAGAAAGAATACCTTCTCTTTTATTCCAAATCGTAGTAAATACATCCTGCAATACTTCTTCGGTTTGGCTTTTATCTTTTAAAATATGAAAAACTTCGGTTGCCAGTCGGTAGAAATGAGCGTGATAGAAAGCTGCAAATGCCGATTCATCTCCCTTGGAGATAGCCGTCAGATTTTTTTGCATTTGATGTCGCTTTAGCATCGTTTTCATCAGTAGATAGAGCGTCACAAAAGTACCATTATCTTAAACCCAACGGCTTCACCATTGCGTTAAGTTTATATTAATAATAACGTGACGTGTTCATAATTCCGCTATCCGGAACGGTCGTTAGTTTCATTTGTATTGTTATAAATCTAGGTAATTTTTTTGAAGAATTACAAAATAACACTAAGCGTTTTTGAGCGCAAGCTATGCAGGTATACTCCGTTCCATACCCGCATTACTCATTTTTGTTAATGATGGTTAAAATTCTTTTAATCAGTATACTATGCTGTTATCTTCATTGAAATTATCACGACCTATTGAAAAAGCTATTGATCCTTTGTAACTATTTTATAGTCTTATCTTTTACGACGTTGCTCGCAAAAGATGCTGCACATCGCGTGTTGATATCAGGAGCCGCCGGGACTTTTCCAGAATTTACCGCCCAGCCTTTTTCATTCAGCGTGTTTAAGAGTTCAGCATCATCAGAAAGTTATGCAGATACTGTGATCTTGGAAGAGATACATATACATCGTAAGATCATCCATCCGGATAGTCTTCAAGTGCATGATTATCTTAAAAATTTGTCCAAAGGATCATCACCGAGCTGGAAGAAGGTTTTTATAAATCGCTCCTCCCTGAAAACCCCTGTTCTGCCAAATCGAACCGGCACTACTTCCAGTTTGGTATATGTAGACCTATTAACTTTAATCGGAGGAATTGCAAAAAAGAAAAGGTCGAAAGTTGAAAATCAATCTCTGCTGGATGAGAAGGAGCGCTACATTGAGCAGCATTTTGATTCCACCTTGGTCAAGCAATTGACCGGACTTTCGGGTGATGCTATAAGCGAATTTGTCCGGATAAATCGGCCATCGGCAGATGATCTCTCAGATACGATTGTTTACGAACTTATGAAACATATTAAAACCAAGTACTATGATAGGTAAACCAATAATCTTTAGCTTTCTGCTACTATTATTTTTAGGTAACAGCGCATGCCGCGAGGAAAAGGAGGCCGGAAATGAAACGAAGCAAGAACCAATACGGGTTACAGAACTTGTTTACTCAACACATGTGCGAGATACGTTTGCCATCAGCACTCAATACCCTAAAGCATATGATAAAGACTCTTTAAGTAACTATCCGGTTGTAGTACTTACAGACGCTGATCTGTATTTTCCGTTACTAGCGCCCATTCTTCACCAATATGAAGAGGTGGGTATTTGGCCTCCCATAATTCTGGTTGGAATTGGTTATGGATCTTTTGAGCGGATGGATTCTCTGCGAAATCGCGATTATCTCTATCCGGAGGCATTAGCATCCGACGAAATTACAGGACATGCTGGAGGAGAAGATTTTTATCAATTCCTCACTCAGGAACTGATTCCTAAATTGAAGGGGGATGGACTAACGCATCCGAAACGGATGTTAATGGGACATTCATTTGGAGGATATTTTTCCTTGTATGCTTATTTGAGACAGGCTGAATTGAAGAGACAGGATTTCGCTGGCTTTCTATCGGCTAGTCCTTCTTTGTGGTATCATGACTTTTATCTTTCAAAACTGCTGACCAAGCAGCTATCTGTATCGGGTGATCAGGAAATTTTTCTGACTGTAGGAGGGCAAGAAGATGCGGAATGGGGATTGAAACCCTTTGATCAAATAGTACAGGGCTTGGAAGAATTAACGGCAAGCCAAAATTTACATAGTCAAGTGTATACTGGACTGGGACATATGGATGTCGCATTAATTTCTTTTTTGCAGGGAATTCCGCTATTGCTTGATCAATAGTGGGCTCTTATGGGGGCATAAATTATCGCATAATTGAGCAATGAGATTGTTTCTGCTACAGTAATATCCTGCAATTTTTCGTAGGTGCAAAAAAGATAGTAAATTAGTGTGTTTCCAAAATATACTAACATGGATAATAACCTAATTACTTTAAAAAAATACGAATCTGCGGATTTTGCTGATTATTATAGCATGGTTGGGGAATATGCGGTGATGAGGTACATTACTGAAAAGGCTTTGAGCGAGGAAGAAGCGCGAGATAAGTTTGATAGTATATTGAAAATAAATGCTGAAAACAATCGGTTGGGGTATTTCAAAGCGATAAATGAGGAAGGGTTATTTATCGGAGACTGTAAGCTCGAACCTTATCCGCAGGACAGGCGCTGCCTAGAAGTAGGGTATATCCTAAAAGAAGTATTCTGGGGTAGGGGATATGCTACGGTGCTTTGTAAGAGAATGCTGGAATTGGCAGATTCAATAAAGCCTGAAGCGGATATTATCGGAATCATCGATCCTGCGAACGTCGCGTCGAAATACATCTTGCAGAAGGCCGGGTTTGAAAGCTATTTTATAGGTACAGAAGATGACTTGCCTACCGAGAAGTTGAGGTTGTCAAGACAATAAACGTAGAGTAATGAATGTTTTGATGGGAAGTATCATCACTAGAATAGGATTAATCAAGCGATAGCTGCCGCAAAAATCCAGCAGCCCGATCCAGATGTTTTTTGCGTTTTTCGCTGTCCATTTTGTCGAACGTGCTCAATAGCATGCCGAGGCGCGGATTTTTGCTGAATACGGCTCGATGTTGGTGCATAAAACGCCAGAAAAGCCCATCCCATACTTCCTGCCATTCCCCTTTTTCCCAATTCCCCATCTTAAGTAAATAATTGCTGCCGGATATATAGGGTTTTGTTGTCATCAGTCCGCCATCGGCATATTGCGTCATACCGTAAGTATTAGGTACCATCACCCAGTCGTAGCTATCTACAAACAGTTCCATAAACCAGCGATACACCTCGTCGGGATCAAACTCACACAATAACATAAAGTTTCCAAGTACCATTAACCGTTCGATATGATGGCAGTAACCATATTTCAATACCCTTTTAATGACAGTATCTACAGGATGTATACCCGTATTGCCCGTCCAAAAAGACTTGGGAATCTTCCGCTTGAAGTTCCAGAAATTTTTAGTGCGCTGAACCGAACCTTCTCTCTCATAAACCAGATGGATGAACTCTCGCCAACCCATAACCTGGCGGATAAAGCCTTCTAGGGAATTGAGCGGAATTTCGTATTCGCTAGCATAAAGTAAGGCTTCATCGATGATTTGTTGAGGGTCTAGCAATCCGATGTTGAGCATGGGGCTCAGTACCGAGTGATGCAAGAAACCTTCAGATACGACCATCGCATCCTCATAGTCTCCGAATTGAGCGAAGCGATTCTCGAAGAAATTTTGTAGCCATTTTTTCGCGTCAGCATGGGTTACCGGATAGAAGTTGACTTGATCATTCAGCGGATCGGTGGACGAGCCGTAATTGTTTGGATAGTGCTTTTCTACCCATTGGCCTGCTTCTTTAACGAATGAGTTTTCCGCAAGGGTTCCCAAAGAGGGGATTGGTTGCTTTGCGGGGAATCTTTTTCTGTTCTCCTGATCATAGGACCACTTTCCTCCCAATGGTGTTTGATCTTGCTCCAGTAGTATACCTTTTAACTTTCGTTCTGCGGCATAGAAATCTGCTTGAAAATATCTTTTTTTCTGATCAAAGAAATCATGTTCTGAAGCGTCGTTGAGGAAATTTGGAGTCTTAAATTTTTCGTGGGCAAGACCTTCTGTTTCACAAGTTGTTACAATCCGTTTCGCAAGCCAATTGTCGGTTACGTCAGCATAGAAAACAATTTCTACGCCATCTTTTTTGAGTTGCTTCAGTAGAAAACGCACATCTGAATTTTCATCCGTTGCCTCCATATACCGTACCTCATAACCATCCTTTTTTAAGCGATCGGCGTAATACTGCATACTTGCACGGTGTAGCATCAGCTTTTTCTTATGAAATGCGTACTGATTAAAAAACAGCGTTTCTTCTATCAGGTAGATTGCTCGGGATTTTTTAATCGCTGGATGTTTAGCAAAAAGCTGATGCGGAAAGATGAGGCAAACCTGTGTGTTATCCATGCCGAATAAACATGGATAGTTCGTTTTAGGTTTTGAAAATTATTGGCTTTGAAAGCAGGTGATGCTTCCTAGCCAAGCATCATCAGGAGAAGTAATTACAACAAAATGGGCTAACCAATTAAGATTAGCCCATGCTACATTACGCTAGTTTCTCAACCTCTTTATCTAATTTGCATGTTATGTTGCCGGTTGAATCCGCATTGCAGAGATATAGTAAAATTTATTAGCATTATTATTATTGGGGCCAGCACCTACGGTAACAAGTATTTCTCCCTTCGCATTCGGACGAATACCATTGGTACAAACTACTTCCGAACGATTTCTGGAGGTATTGGAATAGACTGTTGCCTCATTTGCTCCGGTTGATGTGAAGGCTGTTTCTCGGTTGTCGTTCACCGCATCTCGAGAGCCATAATAACATATGTCGTAGGATTTGGCAGGGTCAAGTCCAAATAGGCGCAATATGCTTTTCTCTACCACCATCCCGTTGAATGCTGTCCCAGCATTTCCAAATAGTGAGTTTCGCGCGACGCTTTCCGGCATATTAAATCCTGTACTTGTATTCAAAACCCCGTTATTATTGACGCCGTTAAATCTGGAATCTATGCTGAATGAAATGCCCGTAAAATCACCATTCCTATCTTTTAAGTTGGAGATGGCAAACCCAGCCATAAATCCGGTTACTCCATTCCAGCCACTCGCAGCAACAGACTGGCCAAAATCCAGGTAGATGGGACGCGTAAAATCAAAACTACCACCCCAATCTTTATAATTCACCATATCGGTAACCTGTAGTGGTGTGGCTAAGGCGGTGTGCGCTGCTTGCTGAGCAATCTCCGCTTCGTACTTAGACATGCCTGCGGGCATGTAACTATTGCCTATGACGCTTTGCCCAGTTAATGCTTCAAACCAGGTGCAGGCAGCAGTATAACGACCAATATTGGGATCGAGATGGTATCCATCGGAAGTGACATTGTCGCCGATGATACTTGTGCGAAGATTTTGAATAGCCGTACCTGCAGGCACCACTTGATCGATATGTACTAGTGATTTTGCTTTTTCTACGGCTTCCACGATCGCTTTATACATCACATCTTGATCCCTGTTGTACTGCACAAAACCATCGTGTGTAGATGTTTTGGCATAAGCCCATGTTTGGTGTAAAAGGAATTTTGCGGACGTATTCTTCGCACGAGGTGCTGTATACTCATAGATTAAAGGGAGCGATGTTTCCCATGTAGGATACTGCCCAGATAATTGGCTAACCTGCTGGAAGCTAATGTGCGTCCAGTTTTCATCTGCCAGTGCACGCGCGATGGAGTAGCCAGCCGTTATTGTTTTCTCACCTGTTCTGTTTATTTTCCGATAGCTGTAGGCGCCGGCATTCTGCCGAATATTATTCTCGTGTTGTAGAAGCGAAGCTCCTGCGATATACAAGTTGCCAATAGTCAATGGAATGCCCGCTGCCTGCGCTAGTCCGGATAAATGATGTTCCACTGCGTCTTCAGAAAAGCTGTTTCCAACGGTCAGTATACGGATGCTGCCGTCATCTGCCGGATCGGGGATAATTTCGGCCATCTGCGGCCTATCCATCTTTTGGCAACCGCCAAGTCCTATGTTTAGCAGCGCCATGGTTAGCCCTGCAAATAGACTAAGTATGCTATGTTTTTTCATGTTATTCTTATTTCGCTTGAATAAATCAGCTGATTAATAATTGGGGTTTTGGATCAAAACGCCATTCGAACGGTCGATTTCCGGTTGCGGGATAGGGAAGAAGCGGTGTCTCAACTGGTAGCTGTTATGCCCTGCAGCGTGCATCGTAGCTACATCGACATTCCAGCGTATCAAATCGTAAAAACGTTCATTTTCCATGCCTAACTCCACTTGCCTCTCATGTCTTATGTTTTGGCGCAATGGTTCCTGATCGCGCGTGGTTATCGCAGGAAGGATTGCCTGATTAGTTCCTCTAGCGCGTGCACGAACCATTTCAAGATAGTTCAGCGCTAGATCTGTATTACCGACTTCATTCGCTGCTTCGGCAGCTAACAAGACGATATCGGCATAACGGATGATACGCACATTGAACCATTGCCCCATTCGGCTACCATATCTCGCACGTAATGCTGGATTGGTATATACTTTTTTGTTCCAGTACGGCCGTGGTAGGTTATCTGGAAGGTTTTCACCATAAGGTGTATTGGTGCGTCCGCTGTACAATACCGTGGTTTCTAAACGAGGATCGCCCGCTTCGAATGCATCTATCAATCGCTGGTGAGGCACGTTCCATCCCCAACCCATATCCCATTGTCCGGATCCACGAACACCCTGTCTACTAGCATAGGTTACGCCGAAATTTTGAACACCATCGAACAGCGCCTGGATTTCGAAAATGGATTCTCGGTTATTCTCACTTTCTTCTCGAAAAATCATGTTATATGGGGTATTTAAATCGTACACACCAGATTGGATTACGGCTTGTGCATGAGATAGTGCTTCACTATAGCGTTGTCTGGCCATCAAGGTTTTTGTTTTGACCGCATGAGCAGCACCGCGCGTTATTCGCCCAGGATGATTGGGCCAGGTGTCTGGAAGGTGCGTGATGGCATGAGCCAGATCGGCATCAATCAACTGGTAGATCGCGTCGATAGTGGATTTCGGTCTGTTAGCATCTGCCTGCTCGATGATCCGAAAATCAATCAGCGGGACTTCACCAAAGGTGCGTACCAGATTGAAATAAGCCCAAGCGCGAATAAATTTGGCCTCGCCAACATTTGTCATTGTCACATCCGTGATATTATCAATCGAGTCTGCTGCCGCAATAACATTGTTAGTTAGGTTGATGAGCGTATAATGGCCAGTCCAGTAGCTGTTGGTTAGCCAGTGTTGCAGCGGATAGTTGAATTCATCGTAGATGGGGCCAGCCGCCGCATAATCTCCGGCATTGCTTCCTAAATGAACATCGTCGGCGCGGATGCTGTGCGCAGCGACATACGGCAAGCCGCTGGTTGCTTCGCTGCGCAAGCCAGAATAAGCTGCGAATACCTGTCCTTCCAGATTACCAGAGGGCAGGTCTTCTTCTGTAAATCGCCCTTTTGGCTGAATGTCCAGCCAATCGGTGCCGCAACTCCCCAGTAGGATGGTGGAAATTAGCAGCGTTAGTAGACGTAGGGTGGTGTATATCGTGATTTTCATCCTAAACATGTTTTTAAAAAAATTAGAAATTGAGGTTTAAGCCGAATGTATAGATTGCAGGCACGGGATAGGTGCCGTTGTCTACGCCAAAGGAAATCGCACTGCCACCGATTTCTGGTGTGAATCCGGTGTTGTTGGACCATGTTTTCACGTTTTGCGCGTTGAAAAATAGACGTAAATTAGTCAAGCGCATGCGCGATACAGTTGCTGTGGGAAAAGTATAAGCAATGGTGATGTCACGTAAACGGAAGAAACTTCCATCCTCCACAAAATAGCTTGAGTACACTCGGTTTGAAGCACGGCCCTCATGCAAAATGGGCTCCCAGTTGCTGGTGCCTGGCCCATTCCAACGTGCGGCACGATCTTGCAAGAAATTGTAAGTAGCAAACTGATTCTGATTCCACGTACGCATAATTTCATTACCGTATACGCCTTGAAATTCCATACTTAAATCAAAACGCCTATAGGAGGTTGCCAAAGATAATCCATAGTAAAAATCGGGAGTCGGATTTCCGATCATGGTGCGGTCATTTGCATCGATTACCTCATTGCAATCTTCGCTAAGTGTAATGTTGCGGTAGCGAATATCACCAGGAATAAACGGCCCGCCGCCCAATCCATTGGTTGGACTTTGATCAATCTCGGTTTGGGTCTGGAAGATACCATCGTGAATATGCCCAAAGAAATAGCCAATTGGATATCCTGCTGTAGTGCGTGAAGGGCCGCTGATAATTTCATGCCCATCTCGTACGAGTTCTTTCACTGTATTTTTTACCGTCGTGATGTTACCGCCGGCGCGGAATGTCCAGTTTTCAGAGAGGCGTTGATTCCAGCTCGCAGAGGCTTCTAATCCTTTGTTTTCGATTTTCCCCTGGTTGCTAAGTCCTGGTACACTTCCCAATAATCCTGGAACGGTTACCAATAGGCCATCCGTTTCTTTCTTGTAATATACCACTTCCATGTTCAAGCGGTTGCTTAATGCTGTCAATTCAAAGCCGGCTTCCCATGAACTAACGATCTCCCAAGTCAAGTTAGGATCTGGAATGTAGGCCGGAGAATAAGCAGGGATCAGTTGATCACCAAATACAGCAGAGTTTCCGGCTACTAATTGAGGATACATAGGATAGCGATTGCCGCCTACATTCTGATTGCCCAGTGAACCCCAAGAACCTTTGAATTTAAGATTATCAATCATCGATTGATTTTGCATAAATGCTTCGTTGGAAAGTACATATGCACCACCTACGGCATAGAAATTCTGCCATGGCCTACCCCCTTTTGCAAAGGCGGAAGAACCATCGCGACGGAATGATGCATTTAACAAATATTTTCCATCGTAATTATACAAGGCACGTGTCATGTAAGATACTGTCCTGAATTCAGATCCTGTACCGTTGCCTGTTTGAGTTTCCGGATCGCCAATACCTACGTACCACTGATTTGGATCGTTCGGAATTTCCATACCTCGCCCTTGGGTTCTGGAGGCACTTACGCTCTCTACACCTTGCAGGTAGGTTGTATATCCGGCCAAAGCATTGATACTATGTTTATTAATTTGGTTTTTGTAGTTCAGTAACCAATCAGTCTGATATTTGTAATGCTTGTTTTGTTCCTGACTCAAACTTGTTAGCAAATTACCGATGGGCTCCGACTTGTCATCACCCGGGATATCTGGATTGTATACCGACACCAAGCCTTGATAGTTACGAAATTGGTTGAAGCCATAGTCCGCTGATAGGTTGGCACGGAAGGAGAAATTTTCTAAGAAATCGATCTCCGCGAAGCCATTGGTTACGATACGATAATTGGTGCCAATAAAAGTGTTTTTACGATCTTCAATAGATACCAATGGATTATTAACTTGTGCACGCTGAAAGTCTGGAAGGCTATGATACAGTCCAAAAGCCTCATTGTATACGGGTGCAATCGGACTTGCCAGTATAGCGCCGAATACATCTCTATTTTGAGGCAATTGTGCACGGTAACCGTTCATTACAATACCTGTACGGAAGTTATCTGTAAGACGTAGCTCATCGGATAAATTAAAGGTAAATTGCTTATGTCTTTCGTGCGCGATAATACCCTCATCGTGTGCATAACCAACGCCTAAACGGAATGTATTGCGTTCTGTGGCACCGGCTACACTGAGGTTATTGTAATTAATGATACCATTTCTGAAAATCTGATCCTGCCAATCCGTATCGCCAGTCCAGTTAGTATAGTCGTAACCCAGGTTGCCTTGATTAAAAAGCTGCTCATCATATAACTCTTTAAATAGGGAGGCGTTGGCTAACTTCATTCGATGATTCACGTCTTTAATACCGATACGGGAACTGAACTCAAAATTTAATTGTCCGTTACGTGCGCGTTTTGTCGTTACCGCAATGACACCGTTGGCTCCACGTACACCAAAGATGGCTAGTGAAGAAGGATCTTTTAACACTTCAATGTTTTCAATATCCGAAGGGTTTAGAAAATCGATGTTATCATTTAGTAAGCCATCTACTACGTATAATGGTTTTACTGCGTTAATGGAATTGGTTCCGCGGATGCGGATATCCGGTTCCTGTCCTGGTCTTCCAGAGTTAGTAACCTGCAAACCTGCTACCTTACCTTGCAAACCTGCCACGGGGTTTGTGCCGGGCCTGTCAACAATCTCAGATCCTTTAATTTGTGTGATTGAGCCCGTAAGATCGCGTTTTTGGGCAGTACCATAGCCGATAACGACGACTTCGTCCATGGGAGTTTCGGCAGAGGTCAATGCAATCTCCAACGCAGTTTGATCGCGAATAACCAGCGTGTAGGGTGTATATCCTACGTAGTTGAATTGTAATTCATCGCCAGACCTAGCCTGAACGGTAAATTGACCTAGCTCATCGGTCTGTGCAGCCTGACCTGTTCGTGTTACGCGAACGGTGGCGCCAGAGATTGGAGTATGGGTAGCTACGTCTTTGACCAAACCTGTAATGGGTCTGGTCTGTGCGTACACAGCGGTATAAGCCCAAAAAGTTAGGAATGTTAATAGGAATAACGTTCTCATTTGATAGTTATTGGTTTATTGGTTTGTATTAGTTTATATTGGTATGTTGATCTGTATGGCAGTCAACAAAACAAATATAAGTAGGTAGTTAGCTAATGTTCCCCATGAGCAGGTCGAATGAGGAGTATTATTGGCTTCACATTACTACACACACGATTTTTTCAAGATAGTAATGTTTCTAATTTTATTTTTAAAATTCTGATTTTCAGAGTTATAAATTTAATTAGTGTTTGAAGGAGTATTTATGGTAAGAACGAAATAACACGCGGCTTTGAGAGGAGATGATGTAGTCTTTTGGGTACTAGCGTATACATTTTTACCCCAATTTAGCCCTTTACTAAGCAAGAAGACCCGACGTTTCCGCCGGGTCTTCTTCTTTTTCGGTGCAAATATTCTTATTTCTTACTTTGATCTAGTCCCACATAGGTCAGGTCTTTAGCATGTGTTACCTTTTCGTCTAGAAGTGCAATCTTGATGACATCGCGCATATCTTTTACGTAATGGAAGTTCATGTTCTTTATGTAATCTTCTTTGATCTCCAAGATATCTTTCTCGTTGGATTTGCACAGGATGATCGTATCAATGTTAGAACGCTTTGCCGCTAAAATCTTTTCTTTAATACCACCTACTGGCAATACTTTACCTCGCAACGTTATCTCACCAGTCATAGCCAGCTTTTCCCGAATTTTACGTTGCGTAAATAAGGAAGTCAAGGCGGTCAACATCGTTACTCCGGCCGATGGCCCATCTTTTGGTGTGGCTCCTGCAGGTACGTGGACATTTACATCCCATTCGTCGAAAATACGGTAGTCAATGCCAAAGTCTTCCGCATGCGAACGCAGGTATGCCATTGCAATTGCGGCAGATTCTTTCATGACGTCGCCTAAATTTCCGGTAAGGCTCAGCTTGCCTTTTCCACGGCTCAGGCTAGACTCAATATACAGAATATCACCCCCTACTGCAGTCCATGCCAATCCGGTGACTACTCCGGCAATACTATTATCTTCATAAAGGTCTTTATCAAAAATCGGAGCTCCCAAAATCTCTTCGACCTGCGTAGCAGAAATAGCCGTCTGGTAGGGTTTCTCCATCACGATTTTCGTTGCGATACCGCGTACTACACTACCTATCTTTTTCTCAAGACCGCGCACGCCCGATTCCCGGGTATACTCTTCAATGATTTTTTCAATAGTTTTTGCATTCAGAGAGATATCTTTGGTTTTCAAGCCATGCATCTCTCTTTGTTTCGGCAACAAGTGTTTCTTACCAATTTCTACTTTCTCTTCAATGGTGTAACCATTCACCTCAATGATTTCCATCCGATCGAGCAAGGCCGGTTGAATGCTGCTTAACGAGTTTGCTGTCGCGATAAACATCACTTTAGAAAGGTCGTATTCCATTTCCACATAATGGTCATAGAAGTTGGTGTTTTGCTCTGGATCCAACACCTCTAAAAGTGCGGACGATGGATCTCCTTTAAAGTCGGAGCCAATTTTGTCGATCTCATCCAGTACAAATACTGGGTTGGACGAACCTGCTTTTTTCAATGACTGGATGATACGCCCTGGCATCGCACCGATGTACGTCTTGCGATGGCCTCTTATTTCTGCTTCGTCGCGTACGCCACCCAATGCCATTCGTGTATATTTACGGCCCAATGCCCGTGCAATGGATTTACCCAGAGAGGTTTTACCCACTCCCGGAGGCCCTACCAAACACAAGATTGGCGCTTTCATATCATTTTTTAGCTTGAGTACCGCTAAGTATTCTACAATACGTTGCTTTACTTTCTCCAAGCCATAATGATCTTTGTCCAACGTTTTCTGTGCGCGCGACAAATCAAAATTATCCTTGGTATAGCTATGCCATGGAAGTTCCAATAGCAACTCCAAGTAATTGAGTTGTACGGAATAATCCGCTGCTGCAGGATTGATACGGGCTAACTTTTCCAGTTCTTTATCGAAATGAGTTCCTACATCCTTCGGCCATTTTTTGGATTTTGAACGGGTTCGCAAGCTATCTATTTCCAGATCTGGGGTATTCCCACCTAATTCCTCCTGGATGGTTTTAAGCTGCTGGTGTAAGAAATAATCTCGCTGCTGTTTGTCCAGATCGACACGCACTTTGTTTTGAATCTGGTTCTTCAGCTCCAACATCTGAATCTCTGTAGTCAGATGCTCCAAAAGCAATTTCGCACGTTTTACGAAATCCACTTTCTCCAACAATTCTTGCTTACTGGTTAGTTCCAGCGAAAGGTTGGATGAAATAAAGTTTACCAAGAACGTCGGGCTATCGATGTTCTTGATCGCAATGCCTGCTTCACTTGGAAGGTTTGGAGAGAGCTGAATGATCTGCTGAGCCAATTCCTTAATAGAAGAGATCAACGCTTTGAACTCTTTACTACTGGTTTTCGGCTTCTCTTCATCGTAACGCTCTACTTGCGCCAGCATATACGGTTCTGTCTGCACCACCGCATTCAATTTGAAGCGTTGTTTACCTTGAATGATGACCGTTGTGTTGCCATCCGGCATCTGTAGCAATTTTATGATATTGGCCACCGTACCTACCGTATTCAATTCTTCGAAGGCAGGGTCTTCGACCGTCATATCTTTTTGCGCTACAACACCAATGGTGCGATCGCCTTTGTACGCTTCTTTGATTAATTTGATAGATTTATCACGGCCTACTGTAATCGGTATGACCACGCCTGGAAACAATACGGTGTTTCGCAATGGAAGAATGGGCAATACTTCAGGAATATCGGCATTACTCATTTCTTCCTCATCTTCCTGACTAAGAAGTGGGAAAAACTCTGTTTCTTCGTTTATGATAGGTAGTACGTTATTAAAATCGAAAGTGTTGTCTTTGCTCATATATTAGCTTACGCTTGCTGACATCTTGTCTTCGTGAAAATGCTGCTGCGAATCTTTAAATTGTAAAATGCAGATGCTGCAACCGGAGTGCCAAAGTTTATTTTGGTACTATTTATGCTTATACCCTCTCTAATAACTGCAATATCGTCAGTTTTGTTCGCGCTGATGTCAGACGGATTGACGTGAATTGCAAGTATGGTTAAATGCCTGATAGGAAGAATGTGGAAATGTTTATAAATATTGATTGGACGATTAAACTATTTGCCACATTTTTACTCCATACAGGGGATTTATTTGAAGGTGTTTTGTAACTAAAGTAAGTGATTGAATATGAGAAAATTAAAAATTGGAATGGCAGCCTTAGCGCTTGCATTATCTGTTTACTCGGCGGAAGCACAGCAAGCAGAACATAAAAACCCGAATGTACGTGCGGGAGAGAAGGCCTTGATGGGTGGAGATTTTAAAACCGCAATAACTCACTTGCAGAAGTCTCTGCCTGCAGAAGCAGCGGATGCAGATGTACACTATTTGTTGGGATATGCACAATTCCAAAATGGAGATTTTAAGAAAGCGGCAGAGTCTTTTACGAAGGTAGTAGCATTAAACCCTAAAAATACGTCTGCTTACTATTACAAAGCTAAAGCAAACAATGCAGTAGCGGTTAATAATGAGGAGAAGATAGATGCGAAGCAACGTCAAGCCTTGCTAGAGTCAGCGATCGCTGATTACACAAAAGCAATAGCGATGGACGCGCAAGACGCAAAATTGTACCAAAACAGAGGTACAGCTTACCGTGACTTGGGAATTTTGAGAGGGAATTCAGGTGCCGGTTACAATAAAGCAGTGGCTGCTGAATCATATAATAAAGCAGTAACGGATTTCGAGAAGGTATTAACGTTTGATGCGTCACGCAAAGACATCCAAACAGAAGTTAAGAAAGCGAAAGTATACCGCGACAACTTGAAATAGATCAACCAGTCAACAATTAAAATCCAATAAACGTTAAAGTGCCCCGATGTTTCACATCAGGCACTTTTTCTTTTTATTTGCCACGTCCTTGCGAAGCCGAGGCACGAAGGCTGTGGCAATCTTTTTCTATAGCTGTAATTTAGATAGATTGCTTTGTCGTACCTCCGCGCAATGACGAAGGTTTTTAATAGCACGGTTTGTCTTCAGTGGTTGTTTTGCGCTCAATTCCTTGAATGAGAGTGGACGTCCTTGCGAAGCCGAGGCACGAAGGCTGTGGCAATCTTTTTCTATAGCTGTAAATTAAATAGATTGCTTTGTCGTACCTCCTGATTAGGAGAGTTTCAACACAATCTGAAAGTAATTACTGTTGTACCTTCGATTTTCTTTGTACAATAAATCGATAGCAGATCCAGAGGATTAAGATCCATACTGGCATCAGGAATACAGAGATTTTGAACACGGTGAAGCACATCATCACCAATACCCCACTTAGAAATATAAGAGATAAGTAATTGGTAAACGGGTAAAAGATGGTCGGAAACCGGGTAACGGTTTGCTGCTTTTTCATTTCTTTCCGAAAGAATATGTGCGTCAGCGTGATCATGATCCAGTTAATGACCAATGCGGATACCACCAAGGACATCAGAATTTCCAAAGCCTGTTCTGGAATCAATTTGTTAATCAATACCGTAACAGCGACAAATATCGCTGACACCAGAATTGCATTGATCGGAGAGTGGCTCTTATTGAGTTTAGTCAAAAATTTGGGAGCATTCCCTTGTTTGGCCAGGCCATAAAGCATGCGAGAATTGCTGTATACACAGCTGTTGTATACCGACAATGCTGCAGTCAACACAATCATATTAAGCGCGTTAGCAATTAGGTTCGAAAAAGAAACCATATGGCCAAAGAAGCTGAATTTCATGGCATCCAATGAAGCAAATACCGTTACAAATGGACTGGTATCTCGATCGATCTGCTGCCAAGGGAGCAAAGAGAACAAGATCACTAATGCTCCGATATAGAAAATAAGGATCCGAAACAAAACCTGATTCGTTGCTTTTGGAATATTTTTTTCGGGATTCTCTGCCTCGGCAGCGGTAATGCCCACCAATTCCAATCCCCCAAAAGAGAACATAATCACGACTAGGGCGACCAGCAAACCTTCATAGGATCCGTCCGGCAGCTGCGCGATGAGACCTTTGGGGAAAAATCCACCATCTTGGTATAAGTTGCTGATAGAAGCTTGATCGCCACCCGTACCGCTAATCAATAGGTAAGAGCCGAAAAGAATCATACCAATGATGGCGACGACTTTAACGATGGAGAACCAAAACTCTGTTTCTCCATAAATCTTGACAGAGGCCAAATTGATCAGATTGATTATCACAAAAAATACTAGGCTGGAAACCCATAGTGGCAACTCTGGCCACCAATAATTCATGTATTTACCAATTGCAGTTAACTCTGCCATACTGACCAAAATATAAAGTATCCAATAATTCCATCCTGAGGCAAATCCGGCAAAGGATCCCCAATAACGGTTTGCGAAATAACTAAATGAACCGGATACCGGTTCGTGCACCACCATCTCACCGAGCTGGCGCATAATTAGGAAAGCAATAATTCCGGCAATACCGTATCCTAAGATTACGGCGGGCCCTGCAAGTATGGCCGCTTGGCCAACACCTAAAAATAAGCCTGTTCCGATAGCGCCCCCTAGCGCAATCAATTGGATATGGCGGTTGCTTAAGCCGCGCTTAAGCTGGTTGTCGTTTTGTTCTTGCACGTTAGTTAGCTATTTCTTCTGAAGTCCCGTATCACATTTGCAATTCCCACCACAACCCGCATCAGTAGACTTTTTAGGGAATACATGACGAACTACTACGAGGAGTGCTATTAAAAATAAGATGCCGATAATAATGTATTGTACAATCATAAATAATAATAGTTGGTCATTATTTTAATAGCTGATAGGCAACTAATGCTGCAATATAGGCGATTCCGGTCATAAAACCAAGTTGTATTAGCGTCCATTTCCAAGAACCCGTTTCTTTCTTTACTACCGCGATTGTCGCCATACATTGCATAGCAAATGCATAAAAGAGTAATAAAGAGATGCCCGACGCAAAGTTGTATGCAGGGCGTCCGGTATTGCGGTTTGTTTCATTTTTCATACGCTCAAAAAGTGTCGCGCGCTCCCCGTCATCTTCAATGTCTACATCGTCGCCCAAACTATAAACCACCGCCATCGTCCCTACAAATACTTCGCGCGCCGCAAAAGAAGAAATCAGACCGATACCCATTTTCCAGTCGTAACCGAGTGGCCGCACGATTGGTTCGATGCCCATGCCAATATACCCTAAAAAAGAATGCTCCAACTGGTAAGACGCTACGGCTGTCTCTAACTCTTCACCTTCCAGCTCTGGCTGTTCCGTTGCTACATAACTTTCTGCGTCGTAAAAACGATCATTCGGTCCAAAGTTTCCTAAAACCCAAAGAATAATAGAAATAGCAAGAATGATTTTACCAGCACCGATTAGGAAGCCAGATGATTTTTCCCATACATTCGTCACTACATTCTTCCAATCCGGAACTTTGTACGTAGGGATTTCGAATACGAGATAACTTTTATGAACACTTTTAATAAAGATGTTCAGTAACCAGGCCGAAGCCAAGGCACTGACAATGCCTAGTAAGTATAGTCCAAACAATACTAAGCCTTGGATATTAAATCCTAAGAAAGTTCCTTCGGGAATTACCAATCCAATAATTACGATGTAAATTGGAAGTCTTGCAGAACAAGTCATGAAAGGAGTGACCAACATGGTTAGTAAGCGTTCTTTCGGATTCTCAATATTTCGAGCCGACATGACCGCCGGAATTGCGCAGGCGGCTCCAGACATCAAAGGAATCACTGATTTCCCGTTGAGTCCGAATGGGCGAAGCCATCGATCCATTAGGAATACGACCCGGCTCATGTAGCCGGTTTCCTCCATGAATGAAATGAAAATAAACAAGATAACAATTTGTGGAAGAAAGATGACGATGCCACCAATACCGGTCACGATGCCATCAGTAAGTAGTGAACTCAAAGGCCCTTCCGGAAGCTGTACGCTCAGGTAGGCCGCGAAGTCACTAAAGGTATTGTCGATCCAATCCATTAATGGTGCCGACCAGGCAAATATTGCTTGAAAGATCAGTAACAAAATTCCTAGGAAAATCGCGTAACCTACCAGAGGATGCATTAAGAACCTGTCAATTTGATCGGTAGTTTTTAATGCTTTACTTTCGCCACGCGTTACGATAGGCTCTAGTGCCTGTTCTAATTCTTGATTACGAATCAGCGATTCGTCTCGTTGCAGTTGTTGTGCTGCAATCGAGTGCTGCTGACGGATTTGTAGAATAGCCGTTCGTTGATCGCTAGTCAGTGCTTTAGAGTTTTCTTTCGCCAGATAGAGCCAAGTTCCATACTCTTTTGCTAGCGGGAAAAGTCTTTTTGCTTCCGTTAGTGCAGTCGCATATTTTGCAGGTACTTGAAAAGAACTGATATACAAAGACGGCTCATTGTCTAAGCCTTCGATCAATTCAGGAATACCTTTACCCGTTCGGGCATTCGTCTGATATATGTCTGTGCGGAGAAGTTGCCGTAATGCTTCAAAATCAATACTTATGCCCTTCTCGACCATTTCATCGACCATATTTAACACGAAAATGGCGGGCAATCCCATCTCTCTAACCTGCTGATACAACACGATAGCACGTTTCAGAGTCGCTGGTTCTGCAACAACCACTACTAAGTCGGGATAATACGGTCCATTTGGATCGGAGAGTGTATCATACACCACTTCTTCGTCCAAAGAGTTGGGATAAATGGTATAGGTACCGGGTAAGTCTACAATCTGATACTTTTTGTCTTGATGAACCAGTGTACCCTCTCTTTTCTCGACAGTAACACCAGGGTAATTTCCAACTTTTTGATTTAATTTGGTCAATCGGTTGAATAGAGAGGTTTTCCCTACGTTTGGATTCCCAAGTAAAGCGATGACTTTTTTCTTCATTATATTCTTTCTGCAGTAATGCGTAATGCTTCCGATTTGCGTAATGCAATAAGTGTGTTATTCGCGATAATATTGATACAGATAGGTCCGTGAAATGGTGCTTTGTGTTTTATCTCAATCAGCGCGCCAGGTACAAAGCCCAACTCATAAAATTTAGCGGGTAAAGACTCGGTGTCTAACTGACTTATTTTTGCTCTTTCACCAGAAATTAAACTTCCCAGATTAACATTCTTTTGCATTTTTTGTTATTTTAGTACTTCGTGAATGGCAGACTACCTATGCAAATATAAATAAATGCCCACTATTTGCTATTTTAAATCACGTATATATAATCTAACTATGGCAAGATTGGAAGATAAGATTCAGGCTAAGAAGTTTAGCAGCGAGTGGCATAAGGCCACAATCAATATCGTGTATACCCACAATTGGTTGACCAATCTGCTAGAAGAGCGTGCGAGTAAGCATGATCTGACGCTACAGCAATTTAATGTGTTACGTATTCTGCGTGGACAATACCCCTTGCCTGTAAAGAATTCACTTTTACGTGAACGTATGCTCACTAAGACTTCCGATATTTCACGATTGATTGATAGAATTATAGCAAAAAAATTGGTCTCTCGCACGTCGTGCGAAAAAGATAAACGTGCGGTAGACCTCCTGATTACCCAAAAGGGATTAGATCTTCTGGAAGAGATTGAAGATCAGATGATGCTGGTTGACGTGCTCCCGCATAATCTAACCGAAAAGCAGTGCTTAGAACTCAATAAATTGCTCGATAAGTTTCGGGGTAAGGATATGCCCTAATGGACGTGGTCATGTCCTTCGTGATGATCGTGATGCTCATGCTGGTGTCCTTCATGGCCATCCTGGCCGTGAAGCGAGTGATCATGACCATCAAATAAGAAATTAGCCAGTGATACCAATATGCCCACAATGATGGCAATCAGCTTCTTGCGGTTGAATTTGTGATGATCTGCAGAGCCGGATTCAAAAAGTATCGTAGTAGAAATATGCAAAAATATACCAATAACGATAGCCATCAATTTATCGAAATGCTGTGAAATCTCTCCAACACCCCCCGAACTGATGGTCTTGCTAGTCATAAAGCCAAGTGGCGTCATGGCGGCGAAGATACCGAGATACAACATGATTTTTGCTCTGGATAAGTTGGTATTCAATAATAAGCTTCCTAAAGCAAAGGCCGCAGGCACATGGTGAATCGCAATGCCAAATACCAATTGATTCTGATGACCCGCCACAAGCGGCATTCCTTCCAAAAAGGCGTGTAAACACAAACTTATCAAAATTCCTAACGGAAATATTTTGTAATCATGCTGATGTATGTGCCCATGCTCGATGCCTTGTGAAAATTGCTCCAACAGCAGCTGAAAAATAAATCCTCCTAAAATATATAGTCCGATAATCTCTGGTGCAGTCTGCCCGCCCATGTAAGCATGTGGTATCAGATGCAATACGGTGATGGCAAATAAATAAGCACCACTAAAAGATAATATTAGTTTTAAAAACTGTGCATTGTCTCTCTTCACGAAAAACACACTGATCCCAGCTGCAAAGGCGGAGATAAAAAGAATAGAGACAATAGATGCCGGACTCATATAGATGTAGTTACTGTATTTTGCTGTTTAGGCGTAAGAAACGTGGGGAAAAAGCGATGAAATAGGTAGCCATTGAGTACTCCAATGCCCGTGCCTAATAGTGCCCCAAAAAGAATATCTAAGGGGTAATGTACGCCTACATAGACCTGAGAAATAGAAATCATAAATGCCCACAGAAAGCCTAACCAAAAAATGTGTTTCCAGCGTCGGCGAAACAAGACAATCCAAAAGAAAGCCATGGCAAAGTGATTGGTGGCATGTGAGGATGTAAAGCTATAACCACCGCTACAACGTACCCTCAGATTAATACTCTCTTTAAATGTTTCGTCGTTACAGGGGCGTACGCGTTTCACCGTTTTCTTAATCAAGTGAGAGGATACCCCGTCCGATATACCAAAGTTTACTAAAGTCATTGCGACAATCAGGATCCCCATCTTGCCATAGTGTTTGATGAAAAATATAACCAGGAATAAATAGAGCGGCGCCCAGGTAAAAGGGTTTCGCAGGATCGGCAATAGCCAGTCGAAAACTGGATTGCTGGCGCCCTGATTGAACATCAGAAAAACTTCTTGATCTATTTGTATGATTCTTTCAAGCATAATGATAACAATTTCACAGATAGTAGCTGGATCTATAAGGATCCAAATCTATAAAATATTTCATTGCAATTTACCTTTTGGGCTTCAAATGAAACAATGTTGCGACAAAGATACTCCGACAATTCGAATTTCAAAATTAAAGTTTCAGTTTGTAGGAATATTTCGTGTATTTTAGCCCTAAAACTTATTTAATTACGTATGACATTAATAAAGTCTATATCGGGAATACGAGGTACTATCGGCGGTAGGGCGGGAGATAACCTTACACCGATTGATATTGTAAAGTTTACAGCAGCTTTTGGTAAGATTATTATCCAAAACAGTACATCACGCACGATTGTAGTCGGAAGAGATGCACGCGTCTCCGGAGATATGGTCGCCAGATTGGTTATTGGTACTCTGCAAAGCATCGGGGTAGATGTGGTAGATCTTGGTTTATCTACTACACCAACAGTAGAGTTGGCGGTGCCATTGGAATCTGCTGCTGGAGGCATCATCCTGACCGCTTCTCATAACCCTGGCCAATGGAATGCTTTAAAATTATTGAATGCACAAGGTGAATTTATAAATGATGTAGAAGGACAGGAAGTGCTTTCTTTGGGAGAAAGTCTGGAGTTCGATTTTGCGGAATATAACCAGTTAGGTCATGTGCGTGCAGACGATAGTTACCTGAAAAAACATATTGATGCTGTGCTAGCGTTGCCGCTGGTAGATGCAGATGCTATTCGCCAAGCCAATTTTAAGGTGGCAGTCGATGCGGTAAATAGCTCCGGCGGAATTTACATCCCGGCGCTGTTAGAAGCATTGCGAGTACATACCATCTATCCGATTCATTGTACGCCAAATGGAGAGTTTCCACATAATCCGGAGCCACTAAAGGAGCATTTGGTCGATCTGTCTCAAACAGTGACTGAGCAAAATGCTGATTTAGGAATCGCTGTAGATCCAGATGTAGATCGCCTGGTATTCATGATGGAAGATGGTGAATTGTTTGGAGAGGAGTACACCTTAGTTGCTGTAGCTGATTATATTTTGTCAAAACAACCGGGCAATACGGTTTCCAATTTATCTTCTACGCGTGCGTTAAGAGATGTAACCCTTCGTCATGGCGGACAATATTATGCTGCTGCGGTTGGGGAGGTAAATGTGGTTTCCAAAATGAAAGAAGTAAATGCGGTGATCGGAGGAGAAGGAAACGGTGGTATTATTTATCCGGATTCGCATTACGGTAGGGATGCGTTGGTGGGGGTAGCTCTGTTCCTCACACATTTGGCTCAATTGCAACAGAAACCTTCTGCTTACCGCGCTTCGTTGCCACAATATTATATGTCTAAAAATAAAATCACGTTAACACCAGGGCTTGATATTGATGGGTTGCTCGCAAATATGCAAGAAAAATATGCACACGAAACGCACAGTACCATTGATGGTTTAAAGATTGATTTCGAGCAGGAGTGGGTGCATTTGCGCAAATCTAATACAGAGCCGATTATTCGGATTTATAGCGAAGGGGCGACCAAAGAATCAGCTGAGGCTATTGCGCAAAAAATCATCAACGAGATCCATGCTATTATTGCATAAATTTTTTTAGGGATTGGCCTTCTTCAGGGCTAATTTTATCATACACCTGCACGGAGCACACCTCGCTCGGTTCAGGTGTTTTTTTATGCGAAAAAATCAAACAAAGTAATTGTTAATTGGTTAGGTGATAGGAAAACATACTAACGTAACAATTTAGATATAGTCGAGAGGACCTCTGAACATCCATTAGGATATTTCAGAATAATAAAGTAGCAATACCCATTACCACCTCCGTTCAGACACGCACTACAGATTATGAAACGAACCATGGCGAAACACAGCTATCCCATCATTCTATTGACCTGCATTTTTGTGTGGGCCTTCAATACACTACATGCTCATGCCTTACCTCCGCTCGGGTCGACTGTTTTGGCAGATTCAATTCAGGTACAGGGAAAAATAACAGATTCCGTAGGTATGGCTATCGCCGGAGCAGTAATCACTGAAAAAGGGACCTCCAATTCAGTTACTTCCAATGCCGCAGGTGAGTTTAAAATCGACGCCAACCCTAATGGTGCTTTGCTAGTGTTAAAATCTCCCTACGCAGTAAAGGAGGTGTTCATAAACAACCAAAGACAGCTCGATTTTGCCTTGACTGTTACCGCTGCCGCAGAGCAATTAGCCGCAGAAGCACGAGCAGACAGCATCCGAAATGTGACAGATACCGTCAGCGCAGTAGCCGCACAATCCGAGGATAGCACTAGGGTATCTACACCAGTTGCTGCGACAGATACCGTCATTGCTGGTTCCAGCAGAAGCGGCGTTGTATCAGGGCCCTCTGGCCCACTCGGTGGTGTTAGTGTACAAGTGCAGGGTACTTCTAACACGGTATCAACCGATAGCGAGGGGCGTTTTCAATTAACCGCGAGTAGCGAGCAAATTTTGGAATTCACCTCTTTAGGTTTCCAACCTGTGCGGCAGCCTGTAGGTGATCGTGCTACTATTCAAGTCGTCATGACGCCAGAGACTAACACCATTGAATCGGTGAATGTCGTCGCTGTGGGATATGGTACGATGCGCCGAGAAACCTTGCCAACAGCAGTTTCCAGCATCGGGTCTGATGAGATAGAAAATGAAGTTTTACCGAGTATCTCTCAAGCAATACAAGGAAAAGCGGGAGGTGTACAGGTTACGCAAAAATCCGGATCGCCGGGTGGTGGACTAAATATCCGGGTGCGTGGTACTACTTCGATCAACGCCAGCTCAGATCCATTATATGTGGTAGATGGTATTCCTGTCAATAGTACCACGAACTTTACAGGTGGGTCTACATTCGATTTTGGTGGTGGTACTCAGGGGATCAATATCTTAGCGTCCATCAATCCTTCGGATGTACAATCCGTGGAAATTCTAAAAGACGCCGCCTCCTCATCCATCTACGGTGCAAGAGCGGCAAATGGTGTGGTATTGATTACGACTAAGAAAGGTACCGCCGGTACCAGTGAATTTAGTTTTAATATGTACGAAGGTTTCTCGCAAGTTCCACGTGAACGCTATTATGATATGATGAATACCAGTCAGTATCAGGATTATATGCGTGACTTTTATGCACAATTGCAGCGGCAAGCACAAGTGCTGGATCCTAATGCTGTCGTCACTATTCCAGAACAGATACTCAGTAATTCTAATATAAATACCAATTGGCAAGATGAAATCTTCCGAACGGCACCTACACGTAATTATGAAATTTCTTCCAGGGGTGGCAGCGAACGAACACAATACTATACTTCCTTTGGATACATGCGCCAGGGCGGTACCCTACTTTACTCGGACTTTAACAGGTTAAGCGGACGCTTAAATCTGGATCACCAGCACAATGACAAACTGCGTTTTTCTACTGCCGTGAATGTAACCCGAGCGATGAACCTTCGTGTGCAAGAAGAAAACTCCCGTGAAGGAGCCACCAAAAGTGGATTTGTATCTCCACCAAACCTACCTGTCTTCGACGAAGCGGGCAGATATGTATACGATGAAGTGATCACTTCTCGAGAGAATCCGGTAGCCATGCTACAACTCCCTACCAATGAAGCGCAAACATTTAGAATTCTGGCCAATGGACAGGTTGATTATAACTTCATCCCTTCTTTAACTCTAATGACGCGTTTCGGAGTGGATGTGAGTTTTATAGATGAAACGTTTTTTATGCCACCTACGGGTTTGCGTGCGTTCACGGCTCAACGCGGCGTCGGTGCGCGGCGTAATACCCGCGATCAGCTCTGGATTAATGAAACTACGTTAACTTTCGATAAGCAATATGGTGATCATCATATCAATGCTTTGGCTGGTTTTTCACTGCAAGAGTCCCGTTTGGAATTTGTGCACGGACAGCGATCCAACTTTGTGGACAACGATGTCAATCAAATTGTGGCAGGCGGAATTATTACTGGTGCAAATGCCTTTCCTGAAGAGTGGGCTATTGCTTCTGGATTCGGACGTGTTAATTATGTGTTACAAGATAGGTATATCCTAAATGCAAATATTCGATGGGATGGCTCTTCGCGCTTTGGTGCCGACAACCGCTGGGCAGTATTTCCAGCGTTCGCTGCCGCATGGCGTATTTCCGAAGAGGATTTTCTAAAGGATTCGCAAACGCTGAGTGATTTGAAACTTCGCGCCAGCTGGGGAAAGACGGGTAACCAGAATATTGGAAACTACGCTAGCTACACACTCTATTCTGCCGGCAATAACTACATAGGTTCTCCAGGTTTCATACCGAATATTCTGGGAGATACGCAGTTGAAGTGGGAAACCACTACGCAGACAGATATCGGCGTGGATTTTAGTTTGTTTAATAACCGCATTTCTGTCTTGGCAGACTATTATTACAAGCGCACGTCAGACCTGTTGATCAGTGTTCCGGTACGCCATAGCTTGGGCTTTACCAACCGTTTTACCAATTTTGGAGAGATCGAAAACAAGGGTTTTGAGTTTGAATTGACTTCCCGCAACTTAGTAGGTGATTTCCGGTGGACGACCTCTTTCAACATGACATTTAACCGCAATAAAGTACTGTCTCTGCCAGATGGTGTGGATGAGATGCTTGGTGGTGTTGGCGACTTAAATATAGCTCGGCCAGGGTTGCCGCTAGGATCGTTTTCAGGCTGGCAAACCATTGGTGTGAATCCACAAACAGGGATGATCGACTACTTGGGTGTAGACGGAAACGTAGTACTACCAACTGAATACCGCGACCGTACCGTTATTGGCGATCCCAATCCAGATTTCTTTGGCGGAATTACCAATAACTTCTATTATAAGAACATTGATCTTAGCATCATGGGACAATTCTCTTACGGTAACGATATCTTCAATTACAATCTCTTCACCGCTTTATCGGGTTTCAATAATAGTAGCAATGGTTTAGTGGACTGGGTAGACAGATGGCGCCAGCCAGGTGATATTACCGATGTGCCGCGAGTATCTCCTGGAGATCTGAACAATGCAACTGTATCCGACCGCTTCGTAGAAGATGGATCTTTCTTTCGCTTACGCAATATCACATTAGGTTACACATTCTCCGAAGGATTGAACTCACGCCTACGTACTAAAGGCTTGCGTTGGTACTTCACGGTACAGAATGCCTTTGTATTCACTAAGTACCGTGGCTATGATCCAGAAGTAGCATCTAGTCATGGCGGTGCTAACACAGGTCTGATTTATGGATATGACTACGGTAGTTATCCACAACCACGGATTTTTACAACAGGTATCAATTTAACATTTTAACAAACATCCAGATTTCAACAATATGAAAACCAGCTATATCATACCCTTATTTTTAGCCGTTGTATTGACGACTTTTGCGACATCCTGCAACGATTTTCTGGATAGAATGCCTGTAGCACAACGTTCTCCGGATAATATTTTTACCTCTGAGGAGAGTGCCAATGCGGCGGTTAGCGGCATGTACCGCTCGATGATGAACAGCTTTTCCTATGGGCAAGCGATATTAATGATTCCAGAGTTTTCGGCCAATCACCTGGCGCATGTCAGCAGTTTTCCAGAATTTGAAAATTTTGCCACACACGGAATTCTGGATGCCGGTGGTACCACACCTCAGCCCTTGCCGCCTTCCAATATCTGGCTGGCAAACATGTGGCAAGCTACCTATGCGACCATCAATGCTGCCAATGGAATTATTGCATTAGTTCCGCAGATGGATGCCGCAGTAATCAGTGATGAAAGAAAAAGTCAGTACGAAGGAGAGGCAAGATTTATCAGAGCATTGCATTACTTCTTTTTGGCGAGGGCATTTGGGAACGTCCCTTTAGAGATAGAACCTACCAGTGAAGAAACGGATGTATACGTTGCCCAAGCAAATACAGAAGAAATTTATGAACTAATTATAGCCGATCTCAATCGGGCAGTGGAGCTCTTGCCTTTGTCGGCAGGTTCAGGTCTGGCAGAAAAAGGAAGAGCTTCGCGCTGGGCAGCAAAAGGATTACTGGCTAAAGTTCAGCTGTATCATGCCAGCCTTTTTAGTAATGATTTCACGGAGGCCGCTCGATTAGCGGAGGATGTCATTAATAATGGGCCTTTTAGTCTGGTGGATAATTTTATCAATATCTGGCAATCAGAAAATACGACAGAATCTATTTTCGAACTACAGTTTGAAGAACAAGCTACCAACCCCTGGGCCAATGAGATGGGAGATAACGATGGCAACCGCACCTTTGCGCGTGGAAATATTGTATCTAACTTATATGATTCTTTGGATCTACGTAGGGCGGCAACCGTTTGGCTGGGCACTCGGACAGGCTTGACCGATCGCTGGTACATTGCTAAGTACCCTAACCTCGTGCCAGCAACTCAAAACTTTACCATTATCCGCCTGGCAGAGATATACCTGATTCATGCGGAAGCGCGTGCTCGTATCGATAACGCCGTTAGTACAGCGTCTTACGCCTCACTATCGGCCGTGCAAACACGAGCTGGTGTATCCGAGCCAATAGGCACATATACCAGTCTTGCCGCTTACATTATCGCGATTCAGGAAGAGAAAGAAAAGGAGCTGATGTTTGAAGGAGAGACCTGGTTTGACTATTGTAGGACAGGTTTAGCACTCACAAAATATAGTACACTAACAGATGAACGCTATTTTATCTATCCTATTCCAGCGGCACAATTTCAGGTAGATCGTACCTTGGTGCAAAATCCAGGTTACAATCCCGCATAAAATTTAGCTTATCATGTATCTTTAACCGGTAGATCGTTTGTGAATATTAATTAGTGTGATAGCGCTATTGTACAAATATAAATTACATCATTAAGCCGCCTGCTCCAACAGCAGGCGGCTTAATGATGTAATAGTCATATCTCTGATTTTATTTCATTTTAAAATGATTCATCTCGCGTATTGGAATCATTAAATGCGGCAGTAAACTCTTCTTTCTGTGCAGCCTCTAAGCCATCCTCGAAAAGTAAAGACATCTCGTAATCACTGAAATTGTCTCCTTCCGGCAGTGATTTACTAATCTGTTGTAAATGCTTTTCTACCGCATTGCTGATAGCAATTTTGTCGTAGTGCTGTTCATCTAAGGTCGAGGTGCCAGATTGGCTGCTGCCTTCGATACTCCACGAAAGCTGTTTGTAGTCTGATTCGTAAAATGAGGCGACGTTAATATTGATCTCTTTTTTCATGGCTTCTCCGTTTATTATGTACAACGACCATGACCTCAATATGTTTTCGTATAAGGTACATAGAGACACCGGGCTTGCTGGCTACATTACTTTATACGAGTTTTGAATGATCATTGATTTTGGATAGATAATATATAGTAATATTAGCTATTTTTGCCCGTTGGAATTATGGATAAGATGACGTTTTCTCGCCTTTGGCGAGCTCTTTCTCATCTGGGGGTCGATCCTCAAATGACTTATATGGAGATTAAGCGTGTGCATATGGTAAACCTGATTGCCATTAGCTGCGTACCTGCTATGTTTTTTTTCTCCATCGTCAATTTTTTCGAAGGCCGTTATTTCTTGTCATTGATCAACATGGCCAACTCCCTTTTTTGTCTTTCTGTTTTATTTCTTCAACACTATAAACGGCAGGAGTTGGCTAAAATCATCTTGTTGGGGGTGAGCTTTTTTTTCTTCTACTTTGGAGCGCTATTCTATGGTAATGCCGGTGAGAATTTCCTGCTCTGCATCATGATTGTTTGCATGCTGTTGTACGATAGTCGCGTTGTACAATGGTCTGTCGGTATTTTAGTGATAGCAGGCATCGTTTCTATCAAACTATTTCCAAAAGAAGTGTTGTTCACCAACCATGTGCCCCAAAGTCGGGTATTAATCAACACGATTAGTTCTCTCGTTTTCATTGTTATAGCGGTGCACTTCTTCAAAAATATTATCTACAATAACATGATGCTGATAGAAGAGCAGCGGCAAAAACTACAATTGCTCAATCATGATAAGGAACGTATTTTTTCCATTGTAGCACATGATATTCGGAGTCCGCTGTCTACGTTGGATGGGATGGTGCATTTGCTGCATAAACAAGTGATCGACGGCGCCGTATCCGAAGAATACATTCTACAGCTACAACGACAAATTGCGAAGCAGAAAGAAGTGTTGGATGATATCTTGAGCTGGAGTAGTCGCAGCATGCTCGGAGTGCCTAAACCTAGCGTGACTACTCGTGTTGCAGATGTTATAGAAACACTAGTGCTTGTTTTTAAATCAGCTTGTGATATGAAAGGAATTGAGCTTTTGGTGGAGATCGATAAAGTTTTTCATGTATATGTGGATCGAGATCACCTCATAATCATTCTACGAAATCTACTAAGCAATGCTGTTAAATTTAGTCATACAAATAGTGTCATAAAAATTTCGGTTTCCCACGATTTGGGGTACGGATTTATTCATGTTACGGATAGCGGTATAGGAATGCATAAAGATCAGGCAGAATATTTGTTCCATACCATTCAGCAGCGTTCTGTAGGGACCGATAATGAGCCTGGTGCTGGGCTTGGTTTGCTACTTTGCAGTGAATTGATCAAACATAATAACGGCATCGTGCACGTGGATAGCGTGCTTGGCAGCGGTAGTCGGTTTACAGTTGGTTTTCCTATTTTGCTGGATGGATAAGCATTAGAAAATCAACATTGGGTTTTGTGGCGAAAAAACATGATTTATCTTATGGAAAGGAATTTATAGATTATGGCAAGGAATTTGCAAAACACATAGGAAAAACAAATGATATGAGATACATCTTCAGTTACTTAATAGGAATAGCCGTCTTAACAGGATGCGGGCAGTCTAATACAGATAAAGCCAATGACGCAGCTACGTCAGAAGAATCAATGGGAGCCACTTCTTCAGAAGAGGGAGCAGCGCCAATCGCCGAAACTACGGGCGAATGGCCCGGTACGTATGAAGGCGTATTACCTTGTGCAGATTGCTCTGGTATCAAAACTACGGTAGTATTAAATAGCAACGACACGTTTCGCATTACAGAGGATTACGCAGATAGCGACTATAAAGTGGACGATAATGGGCGCATTATGTGGCATGACGGAGGTAAAGTGGCTCACCTAAAGGGTACGACTATCGATACTAAATTCAAAGTTGGTAAAGATAATTTGAAACAGCTGGGTGAAGATGAGAAGGAGATAACTGGTGCTCTGGCTGAGCACTATGTTTTGAAGAAAATCAAGGAGGCGGAGCTACCGACCGAATAATTTACAATAGTTCAATATTTGTACTAACAAAAAAGATGGGGTAAAGCCCCATCTTTTTTGTTAGTATTATTTAGGTATGGCACACACTCTATATGTGCTCGATCCGATCGTTTCACAGTAGGAAGCATTTTCCTCAATTTTTTTATACCGCTCCATGAATTTTTCGTGTCCATCGGCATCGCTTATTGATAATAGGGCAGGATCACTTACGTCTGCGGTATTATTATCCAAAAAAATAGAAAATTCCTCATTCTCATCTACTAAGTGAAAGCCTTTGTCTTCCTCGATACTATTGCCAGCTACGCGATCCTGGTAATACGCTTTGCCTTTGTTGATTGCTTCTTGTTGCGTCATGTTTTCTAGGTTTATAGTTTACACAGGATAAACAACCAATTACCGTATTTGATTTTTTTAAATGCAACCTAACAAATGCCTACGCCAGTTGTTGTAATATCAAACAAATAGATTTGATATGAGTACAGAAAATCTTCACAACCAAGAAGCTATAGATAAACTAAAAGAATTGGTCGATAAAATTGATATCGGTATGTTAGGTAGTTATCCTTCGGGAAGTAGTTATGTACATGCAGTGCCGATGAGCCGCCAAGAAGTCGATGAGTCTGGAAACATTTGGTTTCTATTTTCTTCTGAAAGTGACACACATTCACATCTCGAAGCAAATGATCAGGTCAGTCTTTTATATGCTGATGTCAGCAACTATAGCTTTCTAAGTATCAACGGACATGCAGAAGTGTCAAGAGATCAAAGCCGAATCGATAAGTATTGGAATAAAATGGTCGAGGGATGGTTTGAGAAAGGAAAAGAAGATCCGCGCATACGCGTATTACGTGTAGCACCCAGTGAAGCGCACTATTGGGATAACAAGTCTAATAAACTCGTTACCTTTTTTAAAGTAGCAGCGAGCGCAGTGACTGGCGCTAAGAAAGACATAGGACGCCAGGGAGATCTAAGTATCTAGCGAATATTTCCGACATTTATTTCTAAATTTAAAAGAGCCGTGTCACTATTTTGTGATTTCCGGCTCTTTTACTTATCCATTAAGATGATGCAAACATTTTATGATTTAAGTGCCCACAAGCCTAATGGTGAGACACTGGCTATGGACAGCTTACGCGGTCAAGTGGTTTTGATTGTGAATACAGCTACTAAATGTGGCCTAGCACCCCAGTTTGAGGGCTTAGAAAAGCTGCATCAAAAATATGGCAAGCGAGGGTTGGTTGTACTTGGCTTCCCTTGCGATCAATTTGGTAATCAGGAACCCGAAACCGACCAAAATATGGAGACCACTTGCCAAATTAATCACGGGGTCACTTTTCAGCTGATGGCAAAGTCAGATGTGAATGGCGCCGACACAAATCCTATATTTCAATACCTTAAAAAGAATCTATCTGGGTTTTTGGGTGCTCGTATCAAATGGAATTTTACCAAATTCCTAGTAGATAAAAATGGAAAACCTGTTAAAAGATTTTCACCGATTACCAAACCACAGGCGTTGGAAGCGGAGATACAAAAACTCTTATGAACTTAATTTACAATTGAGTTAAAAAGTCTGTAGATTTGTTTTTCAACCGATTGTAAATGGAGACGTATAATAACCCGGTGTTGGACGCATTACCAACACATCTAAGACAGTTTGTCGTGCCACAATGCTACTCGCGCTATTCTTCTATAGATCAGGCAGTGTGGCGGTACGTTATGCGACAGAACTATGCGTATCTGAAAGATGTAGCCTATTACCCTTATATTCCTGGTTTGCGCAAAGCGGGATTATCAATAGAGCGTATTCCCGATTTGCAAGCAATGAATGATAGCCTGTCGCAGATAGGCTGGGGAGCCGTCACCGTGGATGGGTTTATTCCGCCATCGGCCTTTATGGAATTTCAAGCACATCGCGTTTTGGTGATTGCAGCGGATATACGGCAGCTTGAACACATAGAATATACGCCAGCTCCAGATATTATCCATGAGTCTTCTGGCCATGCGCCAATTATCGGCGAACCAGAATATGCCGATTACTTACAATACTTTGGAGAGATTGGTAGCAAGGCCATGTTTTCAGCACAGGATTTCCAGCTATATGAAGCGATTAGGCAATTGTCCATTTTAAAGGAACGTACAGATGTTACTTCCGACGAACTGGCAACAGCAGAAAAATCCTTGGCGGATATTCAGCAAAATATGGGCGAACCATCGGAGATGACGTTGCTGAGCAGGTTACATTGGTGGACGGTAGAATATGGATTGATAGGAACGGTAGAAAATCCCAAAATTTATGGGGCAGGGCTGTTATCTTCTATTGGTGAGAGTGCCAGTTGCATGCAACCCAGCATACCTAAGCTCGATTATACCATTGAAGCCTTGCAGTACACATACGATATTACCACGGCACAACCACAATTATTTGTAACGCCAGATTTCGCACATCTGCGTGCAGTTTTAGATGACTTTGCGGATACGATGGCTTTTAGAATCGGCGGGAAACACGGTGTTGATAAGGCAATTGCCAGTGGGAATACCTGTACGATCGTGTACAGCTCAGGATTGCAGATTTCTGGTACATTTCAGAAATCTGGGCGAGCAGATATGCTATCATATATCCGTACGGAAGGCCCAACTGCATTGGCATATGACGATCAACAGTTATCAGGGCATGATAAGTTGACACATCCGAATGGTTTTGGTAGTCCGGTTGGTGCTGTCGTAGGATTGGAAACTGAGTTGGAAGATTGTAGTGCAAAGGATTTGGCAGAGCGCGGATGGATATCAGGGAACTCTGTTGTGCTACATTTAGAATCGGGCATAACCGTTCGCGGCCAATTAGTTGATCAAGTTTTTAAAGAATCAAAGTTATGTTTGCTGAGCTTCAGCGATTGTACTGTAGAGGATACAATTAGCGGAGAACTCTATTTTGAACCCACATGGGGAAGATACGATATGGCAGTGGGGCAGAAAATCATTTCTGTATTTTCTGGTGCAGCCGATAAGACTGCTTTTGAATCTAAGGTAGCTATGTCTGCACATAAGACGATCGTCGCTGCGGAGAGTACGGAAAGGCATCAGAAAATACAACTTTACGAGAAGATCCGTATAATGCGCGAAAAGGGTGATTGGATAGATCTTGAGCATTTTTATAACGGAAATGATCAGGAGTTGTCTAAAAATTGGTTGGCATTAATCGAATTATTGGAGCTAGCGGTAGACGACTGCCAAAAAGAGGCCGCAACTACCATAGAGCGTGAGCTAAACGTATTGTCAAAGGCAAATCCATCTTGGAAAAAACTCATTTCGGATGGCATTCGCTTAGCAAAAAATAAGGAAATGGAGATCTTGTTGTAGGTAGTCTATTTCTCTTTTCAATGGAGATGTTAATTTGGGGTTAAAACTTGTATTTTAGATTCCTCTTAGCTATATTTGGATAAGAATGAACCACTTATGAACAGTACACACATATTAGCTGCTGTCTTATTTTCGCTAGGTTTAGCCTTGCTTCGCAAAGCATTGCTAGCAGATTTGGTATTTGCACAATACTAATCACAAAATTTCTTTGTCTGGCTCTCTTACCAGATAGCGCTTATCTTAAGCAAAGTATTCTTAGTGTAAATCACTAATTTCTATACACCAATTCACTATAAATCCATTATTATGGCACAATCATTTGCCGAAAAAATCTCGCACGCTGCAGATTTTTTGCCGATCAATGGCACAGATCACATCGAATTTTACGTAGGCAATGCAAAACAGGCAGCGCATTTTTACAAAACTGCCTTTGGTTTTCAATCCGAAGCATATGCCGGGCCGGAAACCGGAGTTCGGGATCGCTGTTCCTATGTTTTAAAGCAGCATAAAATTCGACTAGTACTCACTACTGCCCTACATTCCGACCACCTCATATCAGAACATGTGAAGAAGCATGGCGATGGCGTAAAAATTCTAGCGCTATGGGTAGACGATGCCTACAAATCTTTCGAAGAAACAGTCAATCGTGGAGCGCGCGTCTATCAGGAACCACAGGAACTATCCGACGAGCATGGGGTCGTGCGAACCGCAGGAATTTATACCTACGGGGAGACTGTTCACTTGTTTGTCGAGCGCAAGAATTACCAAGGGCCCTTTATGCCTGGGTTTCAGACTTGGAAAAGCGATTATAATCCAGAAGAAACGGGACTGCTCTATATCGACCATTGTGTAGGCAACGTGGGTTGGGATCGCATGAACGCGACAGTAGAATGGTATCAGGATGTGATGGGGTTTGTGAATATTTTATCCTTTGATGATAAGCAGATCAATACCGAATATTCTGCACTGATGAGTAAAGTGATGAGCAATGGCAATGGTTATGTAAAATTTCCTATTAACGAGCCTGCCGAAGGTAAAAAGAAATCACAGATTGAGGAATACTTAGATTATTATGAAGGCGAGGGCGTACAACATGCCGCATTGGCTACCAATGATATTGTGTCTACTGTGCGGGAACTGAAATCCCGAGGGGTTGAGTTCTTGTCTGCTCCGCCAGAAAGTTATTACGATATGCTGCCAGACCGTGTTGGCGCGATAGAAGAAGAAGTGAAAACCATTCAGGATTTAGGAATCATGGTCGACCGGGATGAGGAAGGTTATCTCTTGCAGATCTTTACCAAACCAATAGAAGACCGGCCAACCTTATTTTATGAAATTATCCAGCGAAAAGGAGCACAAAGTTTTGGTGCAGGTAATTTCAAAGCACTTTTTGAGGCGATCGAACGGGAACAGGAAAAGCGTGGTAATCTATAATTATAAGATATGAAAGGGTTATTGTCAACTTTCGAGGACAAATGTCCCGAAATCGTTTTTGAGTGGAAGGATACCGAAACAGAAGCAGAGGGATGGATTGTTATCAATTCACTTCGCGGTGGTGCCGCCGGTGGTGGCACGCGCATGCGTTTGGGGCTGGATCGGCACGAAGTGGTCGGCCTGGCAAAGACAATGGAGGTGAAGTTTACGGTTTCCGGACCCGCCATTGGTGGCGCGAAGTCTGGGATCAATTTCGACCCTTCCGATCCTCGGCGTTATGGTGTGTTGGATCGATGGTTTAAGGTGGTGACACCTTTACTTAAAGCCTACTATGGTACGGGTGGAGACCTCAACGTAGATGAGATCCATGATGTAATTCCCCTTACGGAGCAATACGGATTGTGGCATCCGCAGGAAGGTGTATTGCACGGGCATTTTAATGTGCGGGAAAATGCGCGCATTCATCAAATTGGCCAATTGCGGTACGGCGTTTCTAAGGTGATTGAAGATGCTTTGTACAGCCCTGATCTGAAACGTAAATACAGAATAGCCGATATGATCACGGGATACGGCGTAGCCGAATCTATTCAGCATTTCTTTTCGTTGTACGATGGATCGTGTATAGGCAAGCGGGCAATAATTCAAGGATGGGGCAATGTGGCTGCTTCTGCGGCATTCTATCTTGCACGAATGGGCGTTCGTGTAGTGGGTATTATTGATCGAGTGGGAGGGCTTATCAATCCAGAAGGCTTTACTATGGAGCAGATCGAGAAATTGTTTTTAGATCGTGATGGGAATGTACTTTCATCAGACCAGCTTAGGCCTTTCGAAGAAATCAACGAGGAAATATGGCAGGTTGGGGCAGAAATATTCGTGCCTGCGGCGGCATCACGTCTTGTTTCAAAAGATAATGTAGAAGTACTTATAGCGCATGGCCTGGAACTTATCGCATCTGGAGCAAATGTTCCTTTTGCTGATCGGGAGATATTTTATGGTCCGGTCATGGAATTTGCAGATAGTAGGGTCGCTGTGATTCCAGATTTTATTGCTAACTGTGGCATGGCGCGTGTATTTTCGTATCTCATGCAGCCAAATATTGAAATTAGCGATGATGCTATATTTTCAGATGTGTCCAATGTGATCTTTAATGCTTTATCTGCTATCAGGAAAGAACAGGCAGATGGTCTATTAATGTCGTCTAAAGCCTACGAATTAGCTTTGAAGCAGCTAGTCCCAGCTTTTCCAGAGTCTGAACAGCTAGTGAAGGTGGAATTATAAGAATGCCCAAATCTTGGGAGCAAAGACTAAGATGCCTACAGCAGCTGCGGCCAGTGCACTAATCAGCACAGCGGCAGCTGCTACATCTTTTACCTGTTTTATCTGTTCGTTTCTTTCTGGAGAAACGAAGTTAGCCAGATACTCGATCGCGGAATTAATGCACTCCATACTAATGACCAGCCCGATGCATAATATGATCACCGCCCATTCCCAATTAGCAATATTCAGTACATAACCTGCTATTAATACCAAAACAGTAGCCAGCACATGTATCTGCGCATTGGTTTCTCTCGCGAATACAGAGCGTATTCCTTGCCATGCATATTGAAAACTTCGGATTCGCCGTTTCATATTTTTCATCGGTTTAAGCTGATGACTAATATATACACTATTTCTGTACCAAGAGCGAGAGATCACGCTAAATGTAAAAGAAAAAGGCCTCCGATCAGGGGATCAAAAGCCTTTTAAACTAACTAATATTAACCTAAAATTATGAATACATAAAGATAGTGTTTAAGTCATTATAAATAAAATAATTAATTTATGATAACAAATTTTTTACATTTACAAATTTTTATAACTAATGAGTAATATTGAAATAAGGCTTTTCTATCGCATGCAGAATCTATACTAGATTCCAAATTAGGAAACATTGGCGGATTGCTTCATTTTATATATAAATTCTTTAGGGCTGATACCAAATTGTTTTTGAAAGTTTCTGGTAAAGTGAGATGGCGTACTAAAGCCTAATTTATTTGCAATTTCATATACCTTATATTCCTGATTTGTCAATAGTTGGGTAGCTTTCTTTAATCGGGTAATATTGATTAGCTCATTTGGTGATAGGTCAGAAAGTGCTTTTATCTTACGATATAATGTTGGTCTACTCATACACATCCGCTCGGCCAGCATATCTACACATAGACTTTGCTCAGACATATTTTCCAAGATTAAAGCATTTAGTTTTTTTAGAAATACTTGATCCCCTTTGGTATGCGCTCCTATCTCAATCGGTGTAGAAGGAGCCGAATGATAATGCTCCCGCAATGATTTGCGATTACGTAGTAAACTTGTGATCTGCGCTTGCAGAAAATTGGGCGAGAAAGGTTTTTCTATGTATGCATCAGCTCCAAATTCCAATCCTTCGATTTTCGATTGCAGACTGTTTTTGGCAGTCAACATGATAAAAGGAATATGACTGTATAATAGATCATCTTTTATTGCAGTACAAAACTCATAACCATCCATTACGGGCATCATCACATCACTCACAATGAGATCGACAGGGTGCAGCCGTACATATTCTAAGGCTTCCCTTCCGTTCGTTACTTTTATCACATGGTATTGCTCTTCGAGATCTTCGGCGATAAAGTCCAATATGTCTTGATGGTCGTCGGCTATCACGATGGTGGCCTTAGTAGGATTCATCGAATTTATCATAGATTTATAAGGTAGCTCTAAAACAAATATATCAAATAAAAAAGGAAATCCTGAAATAGGGTGGGGCAGGGTTTTATCAACCTATGAGGTAATATTTACATTATGATACTTAATGTGACAAATAGCATCGATATGATTGGATGATTTAAGCTTTAGTCCTGCAAATGCCTCCGAATAACATCGAGACCATTTTAAAATGAATATGTCAGACAAAAAAGAAAGTCTTGAAATGGGAGTTTCAAGACTTTCGACAAACCAATTATTAACCAAACACGATAGATAAAACAATATTTATGCCAGCTATGAGAATTTTAAAATATTTTTTTATTTGTGATAATACTGATATGGAATATGCGAGGAGAGATTAGAAATTATTGCATAGGCATTGAATGCGGATAGTATTGTAAAAAAGAAGTCCTGAAGTGGGGAACTTCAGGACTTCTAACTAACTAACCAATTATTAACCTATTATTAACCTATTATGAAAAAATTACTACTGCCTATAGAACGCAGCTAATCTTCAAATAGTACAATCAGCGTCTTAGCTTAACTTTTTTTAACATCCAACATGATTAAGTTGTTGCCTTGGATAACTTATACGTCGTTTCATTTATTCTCTGCACCAAATAGGTGGTGTCTTCTGCTAGTCCCAGCTGTGCAGCGGCCTCTTTTCCGAGATTTAATACATCAGATCGATCTCTACGATGAGAGAATGTGCATTCAAACTTGTCTTGAATAATAATCGTGATCTTACGGGTGCGCGTTGGAAAGAGCGGCTTAAGGTCTTTGGTGATGCGAATTTGATTCTTCCGTACATCATCTGCCGTAATCTTATTCCTCGGGGAAGGCAACGTAGCTTGATCTGCTGCTGGCTCCGTTGCAGGAGTTGCAATTACAGGTGTTGTGTCGACAGCTGGCGTTTCGTTCGTTAGGATATTGCGTACATAATATAGTTTATTCTTCGATTTTTCTGTGGTGCGCTCATCCACCTCGAAGTCTACTGTCCGAGATTTAAATAAATGTGATATCTTTTCAAATCCATAATTTCGGGCATCAAAATCTGGTTTGCGCTTAATCAGTAAATTGCCTATTTCTCCAAGAAATGCCCATCCGCTTTCATCTGCGGTATCATCTACCGTATCTTTCAATAACAACAGGGTGTCATCATCCAACGGATTACTTTCCTTTGCGGAAGGCCGAGGATTTGTCTTAGTACCTGTAGAAGGAACATTGTTTTCCGTTGCTTTCTTCTTGGAAGCGGATTTATGGTCGAGGATTTCTACGTAGATGAATTTATCACAGGAAGCGATAAACGGCTTTGGCGTTTTACGTTCTCCAATACCGATAACCAGTTTTCCGGATTCGCGTAGCCGGGTCGCCAATCGGGTAAAGTCACTATCACTGGATACAATACAGAAACCATCTACCCGGTCCAGGTGTAGAATGTCCATCGCATCAATAATAAGGGCTGAGTCGGTAGAATTCTTTCCATGCGTGTAGCTGTACTGCTGTATGGGTGTGATAGCGTGTGTTAATAAACTGGGTTTCCAGTTCTCTACAAATGGACTCGTCCAATCACCATATATTCTTTTTATAGTTGGTATGCCGTAGCGATTCACCTCATTAAGAATTTCTTCTATTTTTTTGTAAGACACATTGTCTGCGTCTATCAACATTGCTATTTTTTGGTCTCTGCGATCCGCCATGATGTACTGCTCAAAGATATATGCGATTAAAGGTAATTGTAAATGAGATAATCTGCAAGCAACTTCGTCATACAATAAATGGATCAGCTTGCTGATGCAGTAAGAAGAGGGTTAACTTCTTAATCATGAAAGACATCTGGATGTATCATTGTGGCAACGAATTTGTGCAGATCTTGATGCGTATAAATAGTCAATTAATAGTTTTTAACTATGTTATTATCGAGTTAATTGATTTTCATTAATTTACGTATTATCATATCTTTATGAAGATTGAAGAGGTTATTAAATAAAATATATTAAATCATACGTTATAAAAATGGAAAAAGAATCGAACGATTTAGGGAAATGCCCATTTCATAATGGCAATGGAGCGATTAAACAAGAGGTCGGTGGCAATGGTACAAACAACAGAGACTGGTGGCCAAAGCAATTAAAGTTAAATATCTTAAGACAGCATTCTACGCTTTCCGATCCGATGGATCCGGATTTCAATTACGCTGATGCTTTTAACAGCCTGGATCTTGAGTCCGTGAAGCAAGATTTGCATGCGCTGATGACAGATTCTCAGGATTGGTGGCCAGCCGATTTTGGTCATTATGGTCCTCTTTTCATCCGTATGGCCTGGCATAGTGCAGGTACGTATCGTGTAGGAGATGGGCGTGGTGGTGCTGGAGCTGGGCAGCAACGATTCGCACCATTAAACAGTTGGCCAGATAACGTTAGTTTGGATAAAGCACGTCGGTTACTATGGCCTATTAAGCAAAAATATGGGCGTAACATTTCCTGGGCAGATTTATTGATCTTAACAGGGAACGTGGCACTAGAGTCTATGGGATTAAAAACCTTTGGATTCGCTGGTGGCCGTGCAGATGTTTGGGAGCCTGATGAGGATGTATATTGGGGATCGGAAACAACCTGGTTAGGTGGCGATCTTCGTTATGGACATGGATCTGATGGCGCCGAGAAGCAGCACGGCGTCGTGGTATCAGACGATGATGCCGATGGAGATGTGCACTCTCGCAATTTGGAGAAGCCTTTGGCTGCGGTACAGATGGGCTTAATTTATGTAAATCCAGAAGGACCAGATGGTAATCCGGATCCTATTCTAGCAGCGAAAGATATTCGTGATACCTTTGGCCGTATGGCGATGAATGATGAAGAAACAGTCGCCTTGATCGCAGGAGGCCACACCTTTGGGAAAACACATGGTGCTGCACCGGCAGATGATCACGTGGGTAAAGAGCCGGAAGCTGCGGGATTAGAATTACAAGGGTTGGGTTGGCAAAATAGCTTCGGATCGGGTAAAGCAGGTGATGCCATCACCAGTGGATTAGAAGTAACCTGGACAACGACACCAACCAAATGGGGAAACAACTTTTTTGAAAACCTTTTTAATTTTGAGTGGGAGTTGACTAAAAGCCCCGCAGGCGCACATCAATGGGTAGCAAAAGATGCTGAAAATAGTATTCCTGATGCTTTTATAGAAGGTAAAAAACATGCCCCAATGATGTTAACTACCGATCTATCGCTGCGCTTTGATCCAGAATATGAGAAGATTTCTAGAAGATTTTTTGAAAACCCAGAGGAGTTTGCGGAGGCATTTTCTCGCGCCTGGTTTAAGTTGACACACCGGGATATGGGACCGCGCGAATTGTATCTCGGTCCAGAAGTGCCAGAAGAAGTGTTACTATGGCAAGATCCTATTCCAGAAATAGATCATCCATTGGTCAATGATCAGGATGTATCCAATCTCAAAAAGCAAGTTTTGGAATCTGGTCTTTCTGCGGCAGAATTGATTAGCACAGCTTGGGCTTCGGCTTCTACTTTTCGTGGATCAGATAAGCGGGGTGGTGCTAATGGGGCGCGGATTCGCTTGGCGCCACAAAAAGATTGGGAAGTCAATAATCCTGCTCAACTACAAAAGGTATTAGCGAAGTTAGAAGAGATACAAGTATCCTTTCAACAATCGCAGTCGGAGGGCAAAAAGATATCTTTGGCAGATCTAATTGTGCTAGCAGGCGACGCTGGTGTGGAGCAAGCTGCACTAGCCGCTGGTCATTCTCTGCAAATTCCATTCCGCGCAGGCCGTATGGATGCGCTGCAAGAGCAAACGGATGTCGAATCTTTCGGCTATCTGGAGCCTATTGCTGATGGTTTTAGGAACTACCATCCTAAGCAATACAGCGTGTCATCAGAAGAGCTATTGATTGATAGAGCGCAATTATTGACGCTTACCAGCCCAGAACTAACCGTGTTGGTAGGAGGTTTGCGTGTGTTAGGTGCTAATTATGATGGTAATTCCGACGGTGTATTTACTGCAAATCCGGGCAAACTCACGAATGATTTCTTTGTCAATTTGTTGGATATGAGTACCGAATGGAAAGCCCTTTCAGGAGATAAGCAACGTTACGAAGGGCGTCACCGCTCGAACGGTGACGTACGATGGACTGCCAGCCGTGCCGATCTTGTATTTGGCTCCAATGCCGAGTTACGTGCTGTTTCAGAAGTATATGGTAGCGCTGATGCACAAGATAAATTTGTGCAGGATTTCGCTAAAGCATGGACTAAAGTGATGAATGCGGATCGCTTTAATTAAAACCGTATCAATTTTGTAGATTAATAAAGGCGCGGATTATTTTTTCCGCGCCTTTTTTGTGTGGTGCTATGGTTCAAAGTGTAGCATATTAAAGAGAACAATTAGGAATGTTTGGCTGTTGTTCTAGCAATACATTAGGCGTTATTCAATAGACATCAAAAGATGAAAAATATTCTGCTATCCGGAGGAACCGGTTTTATTGGTACTAAACTAGTGTCACATCTTTTAAAGGCATTTAGCGACGTGCATATTACCGTGTTAATCCGGGATGAGAAAGACCAGAGGCAGGAGTCACGAGTACGTTACTGTTTATGGAATGTACAAGATGAATTTATTTCGCCGGATGTGCTGCAGGATATTGATACGGTTATTCATCTGGCGGGAGCCAGTATAGCTGAAAAACGCTGGACTGCTGATCGCAAAAAGGTGTTATTGGAAAGCCGTACAAAGAGCACACAGCTTTTAGTAGACTGGATTACTACTCGTGGGAGTCAAGTAAAAACTTTTGTCTCCGCTTCTGCCATGGGTTGGTACGGTGCTGCCACCGGTAAAATACCTTTTGTAGAGCAAGACCCTGCAGGTGATGATTTTTTAGCCCATGTATGTGCCGAGTGGGAAGCTGCTGCTAAGCCATTACGGCGCACCGACGTGCGTACGGTTTGGATTCGGACAGGGTTAGTATTGCATCCTGATGGTGGCATGTGGAAGGAGATGAAAAAAGCATTTGCATTTCGCGTAGCACCCCGTTTTGGCCATGGTAAGCAAGTGTTTAGTTGGATCGGCCTCGACGACCTGCTTCGTATGTATACTTTTGCCGCAGTCACCACTTCTATAACAGGGCCGATAAATGCGGTTGCCCCATATCCTGAACAGCAGGCAATACTTACCAGAAAGTTGCTTAAAAAATCATCGGGCATTACCATTGGGTTACCAATACCAGCTTTTGCCCTTAAGATAGGTTTGGGCGAATTATCGCAGGAATTGTTAAAAAGTGCCCCAGTATCATCAAAAAAAGTAGAGGATGCTGGTTTCACTTTCTTACAGCCGAGGCTAGAAGATTTGTAATAGTTCTCCTTTACGAAAAGGAAATCAATTCACTTACCATTGGCCAATATAATCCAGTTTGTCGCTGGCCGCCATGCCATTTGGATTACAGCCGGGTAGCCCTTCGGGTACATCTATCTGCAATTTTTGGTAGTAAGACTTCCAGAACGTGTCCAGCTGTTGTGTTTCGGGATTTTTGAACGTCATGGGTTCAAGTTCAAAAATATGATCTGCCCGAAATATACGCTCAATAAAATCAGAACAATAAAGACTATCATCATTCAATATATAGGTGTGGTTGTACGGACGACCCAATAGTTTTTTGGCTTGCAATAAGGCATTCGGAATTGCTTGCTGATAGTCAGGCTGCAAGCGATACACACTGTAGTGTTGTTGACGATCTTTTTGATCTATCAAAAAGTCAGAAAGCAATTCTCTTACAGATCCTGCTCTCGTATTGGCGTGTAAAATAAATATGGAATCCGATGATACTTCTATTATTGCAACATGATCTAATGCCGTTTTTGCACTTGTCTGTGTTACCCGATCTATTGCTCCGGACAGATTGGCTGTTGAAGCTCCTACAAACAGCAAATCTCCGTTATGAAATTCGATATCAGGAACTCGTGGCAATGTTTTGCTTTGAGCAAACGCGATCTGTATTATGGTAATATACATCCCAAAATAACATAGGAGCGTACGAAATGTGCCTTTTTTGATGGTGATCATATACAAATGTCGTTATTATACATTAAATGGAGGCAGAGCTGCAAAATGGAAATAAGAAATCTAGGTCTCCTTCCATGTGTAGGGCTATAAAGCAAAGAGAGGTGGCCGCATAGCGACCACCTTCTTTTATAGTTGGTGTGATAGTGTCTTTTTGTAAAGCTACTTTAAAGTATGGCAACTTATACAAGTCCCAATTCTTTGGCTTCAGCTCTTTATTCGCAACAAACATGCCAAGATCGTTTTTTCAAGAGTTAAATTCAGGTCTCTGTAGGTTATGCTGTAAGATCTTATCGAATTTTTAGAAGACATCTTATGAAACAAAAAAAGGCTTTCAACCGGGGAGGTTGAAAGCCTTTAACTAACCAATTATTAACCTAAAATTATGAATATACAAAGCTACAAAATATAGGTGTAAACACCAATTAATTATTGAGTGTCCCGCCTATATAGTGCCACAAATTTTATGCTAATTGGTATTAGCTGTCGATTTTAATGGTGTTTAAACGTGTAAAAAATGTTAAATTCTATAATCGATGATTTCGTATCGCACTGAGCGAGAATGGTATGGCTTATAACTTATGCTTTAATCAAAGCAATTCTCCACTTCGTTTTTGTCTATCAAATTTTTAGTCGTTAAAAATGAAAACTTATCCACACATTCAGGAGTTTCATTCGCATCAAATTTGCCTTTTAACGCAAAGTAATATCCTGAAATTTGTAAATCATTGGTCTCTTTTACTTTCTCTATGGTAAGCGACAGAAATCCGAAACGCGTATCACAATAACTCTCCAGTGTTACATTTCCATATTGCTCAGGCAGAGGAGCTACGCTATTATCCGATCGGTTCGCTACTGTATGAAGATCAGCATACCCACCTGCTCCGGCCACTATATACGGGACATCCTTACCTTCATAATGCTTTACAAAACGCTGATAATTATGTACGTGGCCGCTAAATACGGCATCGGGAAGTATATCTATCTCCTTAAAGGCTTCCTCAAGCAGCTCAATCATCGGTATGCTGGAGCCGTGGTTGCTGTCTGCCGAATAAGGGGCATGATGTAAGCAGATAAGTAATGCTTGCTTCTCTGGATGCTCTTTAGCACGTCGTAGTTCTGCTTTAAACCATTTCTTTTGTGTATCATCAATCATCCCATGCTTGTTTACATTCCCATAAAGTCCAATGATACGAGCTAAAGGAGTCTCTAACGTCCAATACACATTTGGTTGTGTTCCAGTAAGCCTTTTACTATTCTGTCCGAAGCGTATCGGTGTGGGCTCTTTACTACAAAATACATGTATAAAAGCATCGAGACTCTCATAAGGTTCGGCCTGCGGATTAATATCGCCATCGTGATTGCCTGGAATAGCAAAGATTGGTGCTTCATACATCTCATAATGCGATAAAAACTGCTGATGGTATTCTGATGCTTCACCATGATTGTACACCACATCGCCCAAGTGGTATAGGAAGGCAGGTGATTCTTCACTTTCCTTACGGTGAATATTGATATTTGCAGCCAATACAGATTGAAAAGGGGAATGTCTTGCACTGCCGGTATCACCTACCAAATGAAATGTCATTATGTCTTTTAGATCTTCCAGCTGCTCTTCTGTTACAATCGATGTTAATGGTAAACTATAAGGATATGCCCCTGATGGTGGCGGTAAAGGCTTGAAGGCATGGGCATCTTCAGTGATTCTATTTAATGCTACAGGTACTGTATATTTTGCTGAATTCGACATAAGTGACAAGTTTGTTCTCCGCTTTTAAAATAAGTATAACTTGTTTTATAAAAGAAAGATTTTCAAACGGGGAGAATGAAAATCTTTGCTAACCAATTATAAACCTAAATTTTTGATACTACAAATGTACATTACATCGGTGAGGTTAGTATGCTTTTCAATGTTAAATTTTTGTGAAGTTTTTATTTTAATATATTCTCAATATAGAGGTGCTTTTACATGCTTATTGTGTAATTTTTAACTTCAAGTTTTTTGTAAGTCGGAATGATTGGTGTAATTAACGTTGTGTTTTCTTTCAAAGAAATTCATCATTATGGTATTTTTATAATATTTTATTTTTAAATTAGCTCAACTAACAGCTGTAATTTCTTGCTCTTTCCATGGGTTAAGAAAAAGAAATTACGTAAACACACTAACTAAAAGAAATATGATTAAAAAGCAAAGTATTTGGAAATGGTCCGCAGCGGTAACGCTATCGGCAATGGTTACAATTTCCTGTCAAAAGGAAGCGTCTCAGGTAGATTTGGATGCTATCTCAGAAGAAATCTCGAACGTGAATGCGGTTAATTATGATCAGTATGTGGGAGATCCTCGGGCAGAAGCGTGCCGCATCGTTGGATTGGATGGTGAAACCGAACCCCGTGGCGCCGCACTTACGGCCAAACTTTGGCGTCGTGGCCAAGTGATTACCGTAAGTTTTATTGGAGGGACCAATTTTGTGCGCCAGAAAGTAATTGCTTATGCAAAACAGTGGGAACAGCATGCTAATATCACCTTTAACTTTGTGGCGAATAATGGTATGTTGCGGGTATCATTCAGACAGGGACAAGGCTCTTATTCCTATCTAGGGACTGATGCACTGCGTATCCCTACCAATCAAGAAACAATGAATTTTGGCTGGTTTAACAACAATACCTCAGATACCGAATTTAGTCGTACCACTATTCATGAATTCGGACATGCTTTAGGAATGATCCATGAGCAACAACATCCGGAAGCGCAGTTGAATTGGGATCGCGAATTTGTATATGACTATTATGCGGGTGCCCCAAATTATTGGAGCAGACAACAAGTAGATGTCAATCTATTAAATAGATATAGTGCTTCTCAGACGACCTACAATACCTACGATCAATTATCTATTATGCATTATCCTATTTTGGGCAGGATGATCAATCAAACTCAGAATACGCCTAACAATTCCGTTTTATCTAATGGCGACAGGCAGATTGCAGGTATATTATATCCATTTTAAGTGAACTAATTTTTCTGGATCATAAAAAAACGGTGCAAAATTTATTTTTTGCACCGTCCTTTTATTTTTAGCCTCCTTATCGGCTGTTGTGCCGTATAGGATATCCAAATGTGAGTTACTCAATCATCCAACGCATTAAACTTGCTCCCCAAGAGAAGCCAGCTCCAAAAGCGGTAAGCATCACCAAATCTCCTTTATTTAGCTTCTTTACATTTTCCCAGATACACAGTGGTATGGTTGCCGCAATCGTATTTCCTAAGTATTCAATGTTAGAAAGTGTTTTTCCTTCTTCAATATTGATCTCTTTACCAACCGCGTCGATAATTCGTTTATTCGCCTGATGTGGTACCAACCAGCGGACATCCTCAATGGTGAGATTGTTTCTATTTAGCACATGTTTGCAGGCATCGCTCATAGATTGTATAGCTTGTTTGAAAACTACTTTGCCATCCTGACGAATGTATTTTCTTTCGTTTTCCACGGCATCTCCATTGAAAGGGTACAACGACCCTCCGGCTTCGATGTTCAAATACTCTTTTCCAATCCCATTGCTCTGTAAGAAAGCATCCATAATACCCTCCTCCTGAGATGGTTCTAGCCATACTACGCCGGCGCCGTCTCCAAAAAGAATATTGGTAGAGCGGTCTTCAATGTTTACAAATGAGCTAATGTTATCCGCACCTACAACAATTACATTACGGTAGCGATTTGTCTCCACTAGGGAGGCACCCAAGTCTAGCGCATATAAAAAGCCTGAACAAGCGGCGTTGACATCAAAAGCCCATACATTAGTAAGACCTAGTTTTTCTGCGATCAAATTTGCTGTAGCAGGCATCAACATATCAGGTGTAGAAGTAGCAACGATTATCGCATCGATATCGGTGATATTTCTATTGTAATCTGCAACCATATTTTTAATTGCCGCTACTGCCATATCAGATGTAGCTAGATCCTTTTCTAATATGCGTCTTTCCTTGATTCCGGTACGCTTTACAATCCATTCATCTGAGGTCGCGCAGGATTGCTCTAAATCATGATTTGTTCTTTTTTGCTGGGGAAGGTAACCACCTATCGCTGTGATCGAAGCGTATTGTCTATTGTACATGCTCTGCAACTGTATCTCTCCTGTAAAAGTTTATTCTGTGTAGTTATTGTTTTTTGTGACGCAAATCTCTTCGAATGTTTAGTATGCGTTATCATCTTAACTGTAAGGAAGTGCATACTTACTTGCCTGTGCAAAAATACATGCAAATATCGTTAAAACTTATTGTAAATCGTAAGTTATTTTTTTCTATTATAAACTTTACCTGAAATGGATTAATGCCCAAAACGTACGCTTTTGCTTCTTTTGCCTAAAGAAATCATCTTCGAAAAAAAGAAGTGTTAGCTTATAAGATAGGCCATCAATCCAGCGGCAATTACTGCCGATTTTTTGGCACTACCTGCTTTAACAGCTCAATCAAATATAATCTGCCTATTGGGTAACTTAGTTTGGATGTAAGCATCAATACAACTTATATAGAAAATAATAGGGCTTACTTTCGAATATAGAAAGCAAGCCCTATTATTACAAATTACTTATCGCAAGATCGAAAATATTACTTCTTTTTGATCATCTGAAGAGCCTCATCATAACGACGACTAACTTCTGGCCAGTTCACGATAGTCCAAAACGCGGTTAAGTAATCCGGTCTCTTGTTTTGATATTTCAAGTAGTACGCATGCTCCCATACATCAATACCCAAAATTGGCGTTCCTTTTTTCTCTGCAATATCCATCACAGGATTGTCCTGATTGGCAGTAGAAGACACAAATAGTTTACCTTTGTTATCTACAGATAACCAAGCCCATCCAGATCCGAAGCGATCTGCTCCTGCTTTATTTAATTTTTCTTTCAAGGCATCCATAGAACCGAACTCTTGGTTAATGGCAGCTGATAGTGCAGCAGTAGGTTTCGTGTCTTTATTCGGTGTAAGGATTGTCCAAAAAAGTTCATGGTTGTAATGTCCACCGGCATTGTTGCGAATAGCATCACTATTTGACGATACTTTTGCAAGAATTTTTTCAAGACTTTCTTTCTCCAAAGCTGTTCCGGCAATTGCTTTATTTAAATTGCTCGTATAAGCCGCTCCATGTTTCGAGTAATGTATTTCCATTGTCTCGGCATCTACTGCACGTTCCAATGCGTTGTATGCATATGGAAGTGGAGCTTGTTTGAACTGTGCTATAGCCGCCTGACCCATGATCAAAGCAGAAATTAGAAAAGTAGCTTTATAAAATTTCATCGTTTTATTGTTTTTGTTTGTTGTTTAACAAATAAAGATAGGTATAGTTTTGTATAAGACACCTAACTTCCTTTACGAATTCGACTCAAACTTACTTGTGTAACGCCTAAATAAGAGGCAATAAATTTCAACGGAATACGCTGTATAAGGCGCGGATGCTCTGATAGTAGGGTCTGATAGCGATCTGTGGCAGAGCGCAATTCTCTCGATATCGCTCGACGTTCTGCCTTTATCAATTCATACTCTGCTAATTTCCGACCCCAATTCGCCAGGTGAATATCACTTTTATATAGCTCTTGAAGATCAAACTTTGCGATTTGATAAAGAGTACAATCCTCAATAAGCGCGATGTTTTCGTAGCTAGGTATATCCATTACATAGCTGGCCATTGATAGAATCGCTTCTCCTTCTTGACCAAACCAAAATGTAATCTCACCTTTTTCGGAATCAGCATATGCTCTCACGACACCTTTTTTAATTAGATAAAGATGTTTTTCCAGGCGATCTGCTCGCATCAGCAAATGGCCTTTTTTTAGATTAATTAACGTAATCTTCTCTTTTAGACGCGCAATGGATTCTGGCGGGAGTGGATATATTTTTTCTAGTATATGCTTTACAGCATCCATGATTTGGTTGATTTAATGCTGCGAATCTTTTGGCGAAATAAAGGCGTCTGGTATGTCGGGTTTATTGCCATCCCGTATCGCACTATAATGTGGTGACAACAATTCTATACCTGCCTCATGAAAGACGTCCATCAAACTTTTGTGCAACTCCGAATAGATCTGAGCCTGTTTGTTAGGATGCTTAGTGTATGCATTGATTTCATAGGTTATGTAAAAATCATCCAGACTGTTTTGCAGCACAAATGGTGCCGGTTCGGCTTCGATCAGTTCTACTTGTAAAGCGGCTTTTTTAGCCAACTCATGCACCACCTGCCAACGTGTTTCGTAAGACATTGTTAAGTTGGTATGTATGATCAGGCCCTTTTCTTGAGAATCCGCGCTGTAGTTAATCGTGTGGCTATTCATGACCTGAGAGTTTGGGACAGAGATAACCTCATTCTTCGTTGTACGAATACGAGTTACGAGTAGCGATTTTTCAATAATGTCTCCACTGATATCTCCGATTTTTACACGGTCGCCCAACGAGAAAGAACGCATATACGTCAACACCAATCCTGCTACGATATTTCCTAATGCGCCAGCGGAGCTGAATGTAAATAGCACACCGATAAAGACGGAAACACCTTTAAAGATAGAAGAGTCGGACCCTGGTAAGTAAGGAAAGATCACGATCATTAGAAAAGCCAGCAGTAAGACACGTAAAATGTGATATGTAGGTAAGGCCCAATCCGGGAAAAATCCAGGGATATGTAATGCACCACTTCTCAGCTCTCCAGCAAAAAATTTTAATACCTTGAGTGCGTAGAAAAATACGATACAAATGACGATTATCGTGATCAAATTTGGGAAATAAGCGATCACGGAAGCGCCAATATCGTGCAAAGGATTCAGGAAATAACTCAACAAAACAGGGGCGTAACCTCGCGTGCTAGGAAACAGATTGAGCATCATAGGTAATGCCAAATAGAAGGATGTAAGGATTAACAGCCATTTAGCTCCTGTAATCAGTATCCACAAAATGCGAACCTGTCGCTCAGGGGATATCAGCTGATAGCCACGCACTCGAATTCCGAGCAGCCTTTTTCCGCGGTTGCCAATTAATTTACGCCGGGTCCAGGCTGCCAATTTATTCATTCCAATCAGGAGCACCAATAAGACCGTAATGATAAGCGCAGCTTGTAAGATGGAGGTCAGCAAGTTTTTTAAACTCGTTTCTTCTCGGTACTTAGTAATTGCAGATTTAATATCCTGAAGTTTCATTTCCGCGAGCGAGGCGATATCGGTGTTAGTCCATAGCGCATCCTGATCATTGAAGCTCATAATCATCTGGTCATTCCATGCAATGATCCAATTGTTTTCGTTTTGCCAAGCGCGCAAGGAGTCGACTTGAAAGTCGAGGTTTGCAGCCAAATTTCTAATACGATCTTCGATCGCTGATGCTCGATCCCGAGCAGTGTAGCTGCCTAAACTGGTGTAGATGCGAAAAATAGTGTCACGAAAAGGGACTACAGGTGCGCCGTTGTTCAGCAGTTTTAATGAGTCGACCTTTTGTTTTCGACGTGCCAACAAAATGGAATCCCGGCTGCGTAGCACATGTAATTCCTCTACCAGTTGTTTGTTTTCTTTTCGGTCGCTCAATTGTATGGTGAGCAATTGGTTCTCCAGAGCAAGCCTTTTTACAGAATCACGCCGTTGCTGTTCCAACAATTGCATGAGATCCACAGACCGTTGATTGATGGCCGATACAGTATCAGCACGAGATTGTAGTGTGTCTTGCGTCAGTCTTTGGTTAGCAAAGGCTACCGTATGGCAAAACATGCCTAGTAAGAGGATAAGAACAGAGGTAACAGGCTTACTTTTAAATAATATCATACACGGAATATGCCGAAAGGTAAACGTTCGATTCTGGGTAAAAATACGATATTTCAAACATTCGACCTAAGCGAGTGTGGATTTGTTTACCGCTTTACAATCGTTCGAAAGGTAAGATTCACCCGCGGACCGTGTATTTTTTTGGTAGGAGGGATGCGATGCAACCAGTGTTGCTGCGTTGTGCCCGACATCACCAACAAACTACCATGCTCCAGCTGTATATCTATCTTTTCTTTGGATGCTTTGTGCTTGAAAGCAAATTTGCGCTGCGCACCAAAACTGACCGATGCAATCGCGCCATACTTCTTCAACTCAGATTCGCTATCGCTATGCCAGGCCATCCCTTCCGAGCCATCGTGGTAAAGGTTTAATAGGCAGGAATTAAAAGTTTCTCCGGTAACTAGTTCTACCTCTTGCTTAATGCGTTGTAGAAGTGTGGTCCACGGTAGCGCTCGCTTCGTAGTATTCGAATAGGTATATTCGAATGGATGATCACCGTACCACGCTACCTTTCTTTTGGTAAGAATGCGCTTGCCAAACATAAGTGCTTCGTCTTGTTTCCACGCTATGTTTTCGAGCAGTTCCATCAAAAAACCGTTCGCCTCTTCAGTGCTCCAGATCGTGCCATAGTAAACACTGCTCCCGTCTTGCGGTAGGTATTCTACTGTTTCTTCGCGGCTTCCCATCCAATAATTGCTTTTTTTCTGTTTATACCCCACATATATCCTCCGATGCCACCCGCCGATTGAATAACGCGGTGGCATGGTATTAAATAGGCTACAGGATTACTGCCAATGGCGGTACCAACCGCTCTGGAGGCTAAGGGTGTGCCTATTTCATGTGCAATTTGTCCGTAACTACATAGTGATCCTTTCGGGATTTCTAAAAGGCATTGCCATACCTTCAGCTGAAAATCTGTACCCTTTAAGTGTAGTTTAATTTGTGGCATATCTGCCCAGTCATGATGAAAAATCCGTAGTGCCTGATCTTGCATTTCGTTGCGTCCTGCGGTGAAAGTAGCTTCAGGAAACTTTGCTATTAATGCTTGCAGACTCTTTTCCAAATTGTGTTCTATAAAACTCAGATAACAGATGCCTTTCCACGTGGTAGCAATCAGCACTTCTCCAAAAGGCGTGTTGTCAACACGGTATTCGATGTGTAGGTTTTTTCCACCTTGTTTGTATTCTGCTGGTGTCATTCCTTCCAGTTGTATGAAAAGATCATGTAAGCGGCTTGTACTGGATAATCCGGTGGCCTGCGTTGCTTCCCACAGGGTAGCTCGCTCTTTACTTAGTATTTCTTTAGCATATTGCATGCTGATGTATTGTAAAAAACGCTTGGGAGTGGTGCCGGCCCATTCCGTAAACAGCCGTTGAAAATGGAAAGGGCTGAGATGTACTTGCTCCGCAATTTCCTCCAAACTTGGCTGTCGCTCAAAGTTAGTGCTAATAAATGCGATCGCCTTCTCAATGCGTTTATAATTAACTGCGGCCGAATTTTCCATATTCATTTATTTATTATCCAAAGTTCCGAAAGATAACACGTAAATAAAATCCGAAATTTGCTGAATTCCAAACACAATCCCTAATTTTGTACGTAATTACTCACTACGTTATCCATTCCCGTAATTGAAATGAATATATCCCCCAAACTCTACCGCTTCATAGATCAATTGAACAAGTGGCGTATGCAAAAAATTTCAAATCGAAATTTTTTAATCTTGGTCGCATTGCTGGTGGGAATTGTGGGTGGTTTGGCTGCAGCACTGCTAAAAGGCATGACGCACGGCATTGCTGCGTTTTTGCAAGACGAGGTACGTTCTCAGTACAAGTATTACCTCTACCTGCTTTTTCCATTGGTAGGTATTCTTTTGAGTGTGGTGTACGTACGTAGATTTATCCGTAAAAAAGAACTTGGACATGGGATGACGCCAATTATGTACGCTATCTCCCGAAACTCAAGTAAGATTGAGCCACATAATATCTATTCGCAAATCGTGACCAGTGCCATCACGGTAGGTTTTGGAGGGTCTTCTGGTTTGGAAGCGCCTATCGCATATTCTGGTGCCGCGATTGGTTCCAATATGGGACGTTTCTTCGGTTTAAGCTACCGTGAAGTTACTTTGCTACTTGCTTGTGGTGCCGCGGCAGGTATTTCTGGAGCTTTCAATAGCCCTGTAGCAGGTATGATTTTCGCGATTGAGATTCTACTGCCCGAGTTTTCTATTCCGGTATTTATACCACTACTTATTTCAACAGCAACTGCTGCAGTGATATCGCGCTCAATCTATAGTGAACCCTTATTTCACCTGGTTACCGATGATTGGGTATTTAGTGCGCTATTCTTCTATATCCTACTCGCCATCATTGTCGGCGGCTTCTCTATTTACTTTGCTAAGCTCGCAGGATGGCTTCGATTACAATATAATAAGGTACACAATCCATATCGCAAAGTATGGATTAGTGGTGTCAGTCTGGGCATTTTAATATTTATCTTTCCGGCGCTCTACGGAGAAGGCTATTTGGCCATACAGCAAATACTGGACGGAAATCATACCGCGATGCTGGAGAATAGTATTTTTTCTGACTACAGCCATACGGGCATCATGGTAGTTTTATTTGCTTTGTGTACCGTATTTGCTAAATCATTTGCTGCGCTCATCACCTTGAATGGTGGGGGTAATGGTGGTGTTTTTGGACCAAGTTTAGTAGTCGGTGGCTTGTTGGGTTTTGCCTTTTCTTACGGTCTTAACCTAACCGGAATGGTGGATCTGAATATTACTAACTTTACCGTGGCAGGTATGGCGGGTGCCTTGGCAGGAATGATGCATGCGCCGCTCACGGCCATCTTCCTGATTGCAGAGATTACAGGTGGTTATGCTTTGATGGTACCGCTGATGCTAGTAACCGCCATCGCGTATTTTATAAATCGTGTCGTGCTAAAACACTCTATTTATACTAAAGGACTAGCGGAGCAAGGCGATTTAATCAGTCATGAGGATAAGGACCGTACCGTGCTAAGCATGATGAAGCTTCGTTACGTTTTGGAAAATAATTTTACAATCCTGCGCCCAAATGAATATCCGCAGGAAAGAAGCCACGATATCATTCACACAAAAAGAAATATCTTTCCAGTAGTTGATCTCGACGGAAAATTTCTGGGCGTAATCTACAGCGAACGATTGTTGGAAATTCTACTGGGAGAGCAGCCTGAGGGGTTGAAAAAGACCATGGCCGAACTAGCAGAAAAGCCGATGGATACAGTTTCTACAGATGCTAATATGGAGTTAGTGATGCAAAAGATGAACCGGGAAGATGTATGGATATTGCCGGTACTGGATGCTGATGGTCGCTATCAAGGCTTTGTTTCTAAATCTGCCGTTTTCAATAAATACCGTGCCCTATTAGTGAGACAGGCATCCTACTTCGATCAATAGGATTGAAGTACTAAAAGAATTCAATAGAGAAGGAAGTTAGGCCATACGAATTACATGGGTATTTCTCCGGAAAGTTTTTCAAATTGCAAACCTTTTGGGTATTGTTTTGATAGGGCATCTTGCCAACGTGTAGTGCTTAAATTATCCTTTTTGCTCGTGCCAACACCGGCAAGATGAGCCCAAATGCCATAGGTCGTGGCCGGACTATAATCCAATAGGTGTTCCTCAAAAAAAGAAGCACTTTCCAGCCAGCTGTTTGGAGTTTCCTGCAACAAATAAAGACCCAGTATAGTCCTGGCTTCAGAAGGTAAATTCCCGGTGTTCGTTAATATCTGAATGGCTTCATCGATAAAGGGCTGTCCAGTGTTTCCTGATTTCCAATTGTTTTTCTGGTCTTCATCCATTACAGCAGGCGTCTCTGCTGGAGGAGTGCCTTGGTGTCCTAGCGGTTTAAAGTATACGTTAGGATATTTTTTTAGCATAAATCGAAAATAATCGCGCCACAAAAGACGTGCTGTTCTCCTTTCCAATCGTTTCTTATTCGTTGGCGTCATCGCGGCATGCATTCGATGATAAACGAGGATGGGCGACAAGGCGCCTGTAGCCATATAGGGCGACAAGAGGGTGAAGTCGTGAAAACCTTTGTAAGAGTCATTTAAAATCAAATCCAAATTTTCCAGGCCATGCTTTTCTCCTCCGATCAACTGTTTTTGCGTTGTAGACGCAATCTCTTGTTCCGAAAATCCTAGCTCCGCTAAATCAGGAATCTCGGTGGTTTCTAAGTGTGCCGGAATTAAGATTTGATCAATTGCTGGTAATACAGGTCTTACTTGGCTTTCTCGCTCTATCTTCTTTTTAAACAGCGGAAAGGAATCAGGAATATCACGTACCGGAAAAGGAAGATCCTCCTTATGATACATGGTGTGTCCGATAAAATGTTTGAGGTTAATGCGATTAGATTGCCACAACGCAGACTCTACTTTCTCTGAAATTTTAGTTTCTCGCTGAGCTACCTCTCGGTGATGATATACTTCATCGGCATCGTATTTCGCCGCTAGTCTAGGAATGATTTCCTCTGGATATCCCCAGTAGGTCATCAGATCTCCCTGAAGGCTGCGCAAGCTTTCTTTGAAAGATTGTACTGTTTCTCGGATAAATTGCGCACGAACAACTCCCGTATTTTTACCACCATATTTATTAGTAGTATAATAACGGGGATCGAAGCAATAGACAGGAATAACCAAATCGGCCTTCTGGACTGCTTCGAGTAGAATCTCATTGTCATGTAAACGCAAATCATTCCTGAACCAAACAAGAACAACTCTCTTTTTATCCATAAAATATGTGAATTTGACCGTATACAAATATAAGTTTTCAATACTGCAATCGCGTTAGAGGTCTTATATTTGACACGATTACGACATTATATAGCACGTATAAATTCGTGAAGCAAATAGTACTAAAACAAAACGTTTGACGATCGTGTTCTAATGATGATGTTTAATTCTACTGTATAAAGTTCAGTTAGAACGCAATTAATAATAATATATGAGTATGCTTATCAGCGGACTTAATAGCTACTTGGGGAGGCGAGCAGCAAGTAATTTAGCCTCAGACGACTGTCAGGTGTACGGTCTGATTAGAGATGCTAAGCTATTTGAGGCTACTGGTTTTGAGCCGGTAACAGCAAAGCTGCTGCCGGTCGATTTGCTGAGAAAAGAGCATGCCTATACCGATTGTGCTTTAGAAAATTTGGAAGTTGGTATTTGTTTCGCACCATCTACCAATCTAGATGATCACGTAAGTTTGCAAGTGGAGCTTACCCGATTAAAGAATTTTATTACCCTATTGCAAACCAATCAGTGTAATCGGGTCGTGTACTTCGCTCGCTTAGTAGATCGCGACTATATCACCTATATTCAGCAATTATTTGTAGAATACCAGATCGATTACACACTTGTATTAGCAAATATTGCACTGGGCAAACATAGCCTTGCCGATCGTTATTTCAGGCAATTAATGATGGAAAAGTACGTGTGGTACGATGAGGCTCTCGCTAATGTGGAGTTTCGGCCTATTGCCGCTTTAGACGTGCTGCGTTGGATTCGTACCATCAACTGGCAGACTGATTTTATTAACCAAGTGCTCGAATTGGGCGGTGTGCAGCAGATGAGCGTGCGTGAGCTATTCAGGATGTATAAAAATCTAAATGACGTTAGTAGCGTAGGCGTTGCCGTACCACATTTTATTTATTCTTTATTCTTTCAACGCAAACGTAAACTGCAAAAAGAAGATCATTTAGAAATAAAGCGCATGTTTCGCTATGAATACCCGCTCGATAATACTACTTGGGCCAAACGCGTATCCTTCTCTTTTACGCCGATTGAAGAGGTCATTCTTCAGGATCAATAAAGAAGTCAAAGGCTTCTTCTACACTTTCTGCGTATTTTTTACAGTTTTAGACAAAGGCGCTAATTATACTGCTATTTTTGCAATAGCTACATATATTATAATATGGGATACAAAAGTTTAGCAGATTGCGTTGCCGATCTGGAGCAGCATGGTCATTTGATACGGATAAAAGAAGAAGTAGATCCTTACTTGGAGATGGCCTCCATACACATGCGGGTGTATGATGTAGGTGGTCCAGCGATTTTTTTTGAACGCATTAAGGGGAGTCGCTTTCCGGCGGTATCTAATTTGTTCGGCACGTTGGATCGATCCAAATTCATGTTTCGTGATTCACTAGCTAACGTAAAGAAGTTGGTGGATGTGAAAATGGATCCGATGTCGGTTGTGAAAAAACCTTTTTACTATGCCGGCTCGGCAATGACAGCGCTTGGAGCACTTCCTTGGAAGAAAAAAAACAATGCGCCAATCCTGCATAGCCGTACCACAATCTCAGAATTGCCACAAATAGTGAATTGGCCGATGGACGGCGGTGCCTTTGTCACGATGCCACAGGTGTACACGGAAGATGCAGACCGTCCGGGTATCATGAATGCGAATCTCGGTATGTACCGAATTCAGCTTTCTGGCAATGACTATATCGCTGACGAAGAAATCGGCTTGCATTACCAACTCCATCGTGGGATAGGAGTGCACCAAACTAAAGCCAATGCGCTTGGCCAACCACTTAAAGTATCCATCTTTGTGGGAGGTCCACCATCACATCCACTATCGGCGGTGATGCCACTTCCTGAAGGATTGTCTGAAACGATCTTTGCCGGTGCACTGGGAAACAGAAGATTTCGCTATTTCTATGATGAAGAAGGATTTTGTATTTCATCTGATGCCGACTTCGTGATTACCGGCACGGTGTATCCAAATGAAAATAAGCCGGAAGGTCCTTTTGGAGATCATATTGGCTATTATTCACTCACACATCCGTTTCCACTGATGAAAGTCCACAGCGTGTATCACCGTAAAAATCCTATTTGGTCATTTACGGTTGTCGGTCGTCCACCGCAGGAAGATACAAGTTTTGGTGCGTTGATCCACGAAATTACCGGATCCGCAATTCCTATGGAGATTAATGGTTTGCATGCCGTGCATGCGGTAGACGCCGCTGGTGTGCACCCACTTTTGTTTGCGATTGGCAGCGAAAGATATACGCCGTACCAGCAGGTAGAGCGCCCGCAGGAATTACTGACGATTGCCAATCAGATTTTGGGTAAAAACCAATTGAGCCTGGCAAAATATTTATTCATTTCTTCTCATGAGGATAATCCAACATTGGATATCCATGATGTTGTAAGCTACTTAAAACATATTTTAGAACGCATCGAATGGGATAGAGATGTGCATTTTCATACTAACACGACGATTGATACATTAGATTATTCTGGCGATGGATTGAATGCTGGCTCCAAGGTTGTGTTTGCTGCGGTCGGCCTTCCTAAGTATGCATTAGCTACGGAGATTCCGGTCGGTTTAGATTTCCCACGACCATTTGGGTATGCCAAATTAGCACTTCCTGGAGTGGTAGTCGTAGAAGGGAGTGCCTTCGAGAACTACGAGTCAGAACAACTCAAGATAGACGCTTGGTCAAAATCCATAAATGCAGAGACATTGGATGGAGTCCGATTAATTGTACTGGCAGATGACGCTGCTTTTACAGCAGATTCACCTGCCAATTTTGTATGGGTCACCTTTACGCGTAGCAATCCGTCGCACGATATATATGGCGTGGATGCTTTCACTCGTTTCAAACATTGGGGGTGCAATGGGCCGCTTATTATTGATGCACGAGCCAAGCCGCATCACGCTCCTGCATTAATTAAAGATCCGGAAATTGAACGTAGGGTAGATCAACTCGGCGCTAAAGGAGGATCGTTACATGGTGTGATTTGATGTTTGTTTCAAGTATTTTGTGGAAATGATACGATATAAATAGTTAATATTTGTTTATTTTATAAATAATTCAATAAAACTTAATAAATGTTATGAATTTAATTTTTTAATCTGTTTCTTTGTTATAGAGTATTGACAAAAGGTTCGATTCGATTAAATTTTAAACATTATGTGCGGGATTATTGGAGCATTTGATATAAAGAAAAAAGAAGAAGTATTAAGACCTCAGGTCTTGGAAATGTCCAAAAGGATCCGTCATAGAGGGCCAGATTGGTCTGGTATTTTCAGTTCTTCTAATGCACTTTTGGCACATGAGCGATTAGCTATTGTCGATCCGCAATCAGGTAGTCAGCCGCTGTATAGCGAAGATAAACAAGTAGTGCTTGCTGTAAACGGTGAAATCTACAATCATCGGGAATTGCGTGCCACTTTACCAGACTATCCATTCGCTACACAGTCGGATTCAGAGGTGATACTAGCGCTTTACCTAGAACATGGAGCTTCTTTCTTGGCCGACTTAAATGGGATTTTTGGATTTGCTTTATACGACGCTAGAAATGATAGCTTCTTAATCGCACGCGATCATATGGGTATCATTCCGCTCTATTACGGATATGATGAGCATGAGCAGCTATTCGTAGCGTCCGAACTGAAGTCATTAGAGGGTTATTGTACTCGAATAGAGCAATTCCCTCCAGGACATTATTTGTATAGTGCGGAAAGCCTGGTTCCTCAACGTTGGTACACCAAAGATTGGGAATCCTATGATGCCGTGGCAGAGAATGATACCGATTTAGATGTTTTGAAGCAAGCGCTCGAAGACGCCGTCCATCGTCAGTTAATGTCTGACGTGCCTTATGGGGTATTACTTTCCGGCGGATTGGATTCTTCAGTGATTGCTGCAGTAACCAAGAAATATGCTTCCAAGCGAATAGAATCTGGCGATGCTGAGGAAGCTTGGTATCCACGCTTACATTCATTTGCTGTTGGATTGGAAGGCGCTCCAGACCTCATTGCTGCAAAAAAAGCTGCTGATCATATTGGGACGATACATCATGAAATCAACTTTACCATTCAAGAGGGTCTAGATGCGGTTCGCGACGTGATTTATCATTTGGAAACTTATGATGTTACCACAATAAGAGCATCTACTCCCATGTACTTGTTGGCCAGAGTCATCAAATCGATGGGGATTAAAATGGTACTTTCTGGAGAAGGTTCTGATGAGCTGTTTGGCGGTTATCTTTACTTCCATAAGGCACCAAATGCACAAGAATTTCATGAAGAAACAGTACGTAAGCTCAAAAAACTTCACTTATATGATTGTCTGCGAGCCAACAAATCATTGGCGGCATGGGGAGTAGAAGGTCGCGTGCCGTTCTTGGATAAAGAATTTATGGATGTCGCGATGCGTATAAACCCTGCCGACAAAATGATTAAAGATGGACGTATGGAGAAATGGGTCGTACGTAAAGCCTTTGAAGACTACCTTCCGGAGAGTATCGCATGGAGACAGAAAGAGCAATTTTCGGATGGCGTAGGCTATAGTTGGATCGACACCTTAAAAGCACAAGCGGAATTAAATGTAAGCGATGAAGCTTTTGCCGCTGCAGCTAGTCGTTACCCTATTAACACTCCGAAAAGTAAAGAAGAGTTCTATTATCGTTCCATCTTTGAGTCGCATTTTCCTTCTGAAGCTGCGGCTAGTACCGTGCCTTCTGTAAAATCAGTCGCATGTAGCACGCCAGAAGCACTGGCTTGGGATGCTTCTTTTCAAAATATGAATGATCCCTCTGGACGTGCGGTAGCAAACGTGCATAACGACAGTTATTCGAAAACACCAGAACAGGTAGTATGACTTTAATTAAGTATTAATTTATAGATGAATGATAGAGGCGCTTAGGCGCCTCTTTTTGTTTAAATCTACTTGATTATTGTCTAAATAATTTATTTGTTCTCAAAGAAATAAATTTATCATTATTTTTCTATATTTGAAAATGCGTGATAAAGCAGAGAAATTCTTAGAACATTATTTATTGCATCATAAAGTGGCCGCTACGCTTGAGCCAGATGATTTAATGTTATTAAGAAAGGTATTATACAACTTTATTGAGGCCAAAAAAGATTTTGTTGCCTTCAGTATGTTGCTATCATACTGCTCTCATACCTTAACCAGTAAACAAAGTTTCTCCAAGGATTTGGCAAAAATAAGTATTAGAGCGTTGGAGATGATTTTAGATGTTGAAGAATAATGTCTGACAGGCTAAACAAAAAAGGCGATACGGGGAGTATCGCCTATAATCACACTAACTATTAATAAAAACCCTATGGAACTAGGTGTTTTTCGAATCTAAAAGGCCGGATGAAAATTAGGTAAAACGTTTGTGCTTTACGATATATTTTCCCATCTAGCGATAGATAAAGATAAATAGTTATGGGATATAATACAATAGTATCGAAAAAAAAACGTTGCAAAACACTTGTAAATTTTTAAATCACTGAATATCAGTATTTTAAAAATTTATCATGCTTTGTATTGTCGATAACTTACAGTGATAATCTATCAGACTCTTTTAAAATGTATGTTTCCCAAGCCACTTGGTCTGTCTTAAAGGTAAAATTTTTCGTCTTATTTTGACTCACTGGGACTAGGCGAAAAATGATTTCTTTGTTTGGATTATCTGCAGCAGGCATGGGCAGAGGAGCAAACATCGGGTGGTCCAATGTTAAATTATGTCCCGACTTGGGACGTATTAAGTAATAAATAGATATAATCTGACTATCATTGAAGGACGACTTCTCAAAAAAATCGGTGGTGTACAGGTGCTTGATGATTTCAATCTCCAGATTACACTCTTCCAAGAATTCCCGCTTAAGTGCATCGATGATACCCTCCCCGTATTCCAGTCCACCACCAGGGAATTTAGTGAAGGCAAAATTGCCCAATTGTTCATCACTGACGAGTACTTCGTTTTGCTTGTTTACCAATATCCCATATACCCTTACGTTGAATAAAAACATGTTTGATTGTTTTTTGAGATGCTGTTAGATCTGTGCAAAACCCGATTCGACACTCAATTCATCTACACCAGCGATAGAGTAATGTCTTGGTAAGAACCAGGAGATGGTATTCATGACCTGTACATAGGCATCTTGTGTGGCAAACAATTTTGGGGTTATATTGAAAATCAGGTCCTGCGTCATGTTTTGTTCATCCTCATAATTTCGCGCAATCAGCATTACCTTACCATTATTCATGCCGGAATAGGCCAGGAATTCCCGTAAATGTGTTCTCGTCTGAGCCGGCAAGATAGCTTCCGAAGGTTGGCCTACTAAAACTTGTTCGTCTTTTGGTAATACAAAATCCTTACCGTGTTCAGAGAAGGCACTTTCATCGGTGTAAAATTCGTTGTTGAGCTTTAAATTTAGCAAATCTCCATGAGAGAATATCCAATCTGGTTGATCATTGTGTGCATTAATGACCAAGCCAAAGCCGTTAGCCAGAATAGTGTCGAGTTCATTTCGAATTACGAATGCTTTGAAATTTGTTTCTGGAGCTACTGTCCGCGCATTCATGTAGGGAAAGCTATCATTGGCCACTGCCACCTCAGGCTCTGCCAGTTGTAAATTACACTCGTCTATGTTATCTAAAAAATCTGCTATCCAATTCGCATCGCGATTCGGTAGAGGAGTCTCTAGCAAATGCTGCAGGTTGATGGTCTTTTCTAAGTTTCCTAAAGAACCTGAAGAACTCTTATTGGCATCAAAAAAATGAATCGTACTCATATCGTTTAAAAGAGGCTAAAAGTAAGTAATCTTTGCCAAATTTCGTCCCAAATATATTAATATAGGCGCTTTTAATTAGAAGAACGTGTATAGAACGATATAAAATTTTACTATTTTTGTTAGAAACCATATTTAATAATGTCTAATACGAACGCTACCCACACCGTAGATTTTGATTCATCAAAGCTCAGTTTCGAAGAGTTTCGTGATCTGATCATTAATGATTACCGCCTGGCAGTTGAAAGTAGGCAGGTGAGTTTGTTAGGTCGAAAGGAGGTGCTTACTGGGAAGGCAAAGTTTGGCATTTTTGGAGATGGAAAGGAGCTCGCGCAAATTGCATTATCTAAAGTTTTTCAGGATGGCGATTGGCGTTCTGGTTATTACCGGGATCAAACCATGGCGCTGGCATTAGGATTTACTACTGTATATCAGTTCTTCAGTCAGTTGTATGCAACACCCAATCTGGATATTGAACCCGCATCGGGAGGCCGACAAATGAATTGTCATTTTTCTACGCAGCTCTTAGATGAGGATGGACAATGGTTGAATCAGACGCAGCAAAAAAACTCTGCTTCCGATATCTCGACTACCGGCGGGCAAATGGCACGTGCTGTAGGTTTGGGATTGGCTTCCAAATATTATAGAGGGAATGAATCGCTTCGCTATTTGCAATACTTCTCTAATAATGGTGGTGAAGTGGTTTTTTGCAATATAGGAAATGCCTCCACTTCCGAAGGCGTCTTTTGGGAAACTATTAATGCTATCGGTGTAAAGCAACTGCCTATGGTTGTGTCGATCTGGGATGATGGGTACGGGATTTCAGTACCTAATGAAGTGCAGACGACAAAATCAGATATTTCGCAAGTGCTCAAAGGGTTCCAGGCAGATGAGTATGGTGAGGGCTTCGAAATTTTCAAAGTATGTGGTTGGGATTATCCTGGATTGTGCGAAGTATATAAGAAGGCGACGGATTTAGCGCGCGAGAAACATAAACCTTGTATCGTTCATGTTTACGAGATGACGCAGCCACAAGGCCATTCCAGCTCCGGCTCTCATGAGCGCTATAAGACACCGGAACGTTTAACTTGGGAAGAAGAATACGACTGTAACCTAAAGATGCGAAATTGGATGATCGAATCCGGTATCGCCGACGAAGAAACTTTAGTATTAATTGAGCAAGAGAGCAAGCAAACCGTGCGGGCGGAGCAACGACGCGCATGGACCGATTATCAGCAGCTCTTACAGGCTGACTTTGATCAGGCAATCGAATTGTTAGGTAAGATAAAAGATGAGCGAGTAGAGCTGCCATTGAAGACTTTGCAATCATTAACTGAATATGCGTTGCACGAGATTTACGGCAATGTGCGTCGCGTGCTTCGAGAGTTGCGTGGTGAGGATGTTGCGGGTAAAGATGCTTTAGTGAGTTGGTACAATCAACAGAAAAAAGTCAATCAGAATAGATACAACGATTTTCTGTTTTCCAACAGTAGCCAGCGCCCATCGTTGGTTGATCATATACAACCAGAATACAATGCAGAATCGCCTATTGTGGATGGAAGAGAAATTCTCAATGCCTGTTTTCGTGAGCATTTCGCCAAGGATGATCGTATGATCGCATTTGGAGAAGATGTGGGACAAATAGGGGATGTGAATCAGGGATTTGCAGGATTACAAGAGCAATTTGGAGCAGCGCGTATCTTTGATACCGGAATCCGCGAATCCACGATTATTGGCAAAGGAATAGGTTTAGCAATGCGCGGCTTACGTCCGATTGCGGAAATTCAATATTTAGATTACGTATTATATGCGCTTCCAGTATTAAGCGATGATCTAGCCAGTTTGAGTTACCGTACAAAAGGCAGGCAAAAAGCACCTTTAATCATACGTACTCGTGGTCATCGTCTCGAAGGCATATGGCACTCCGGCTCTCCCATGTCGGTATTACTAGGCGCACTAAGAGGTATTCACCTGTGCGTGCCTCGTAATATGACACAAGCAGCTGGTATGTATAATATGCTGCTCAAATCAGACGAGCCAGCACTCGTGGTAGAGTGTCTAAATGGATATCGATTGAAGGAGAAAATGCCTCAAAATGTTAGCGATTTCACAGTACCTCTTGGATCGGCAGAAATCGTACGCGAAGGGCAAGATATCACCGTTGTATCCTACGGTTCTACTTTACGAATCGTGCAGGAAGCCGCATTGGAATTAGAAAAATTGGGTATCTCATTAGAGATTGTTGATGCGCAATACCTCATGCCATTCGACCGTGATAAGATTTGCGCTACTTCTCTGCAAAAAACCAATAAACTATTAGTCGTGGATGAAGATTTTCCCGGTGGAGCATCTGCCTATATTTTAAGCAAGATTTTGGAAGATCAGAAAGGTTATTATTTATTAGACTGCCAGCCTCGTACCTTAACTGCCAAAGCGCATCGTCCTCCGTATGGTTCAGATGGCGATTATTTTACAAAACCTTCTTTAGACGATGTGATCGAAACAGTATACGCCATGATTAGTGAAACTAATCCGCAAAAGTATCCTGCCATCTATTAGCCGAAGAATTCAGCTCGTATCAATAAAAGATTTTTTGAGGCAGTCGAGAGACTGCCTTTGTTGTGCGTGTATTTATCGTGCTTTAATGACTGTCTTGGATTGCGGTGTATTGAATAGAGAAGCCGCGCCGATAATAGCAGCATGCTCTTGGTACTTACCCAATTCAATATTGTATGCCGCCAAGGCAGTTTTCTTACCTACGCAGATCTTTTCCCATGCTTTGGTGATATTACCTCCAATGATGAAGTTTATGGCCTCATGTTTTTCGCTGAAGTAGGCTAGAAAATCGAGCAGATGCTGCACATATTCTTCCAATAAGATCTTTGTTGACGGAAGTGCATCATGATTTTCCAAAATTTCTTTCAACCCAGGCTCCTGAATACCCGTAAGTTCTTCAAATCGTTTGGTAAACCATCGGGTCACCAGAAACTCTTCGAAGATAGATTCTCGGAAAGGCGCTTCCCATAATGCAGCATCAAAGGCTTTCTCTCCTTTAGTCCACACCGCACTACCTAAGCCGGTGCCAAGCGTAATACCTAGAACGCGATCCTTGTGCTCTAATCCTTGTGCAAAGATTTCGCCTTGTAAAAATGCCGCTGCATCATTTATATAGGATATTTTCTGAATGGGTAGGCCTGCCAAATTATCTTTAATGGGTTGTGTGACCAACATTTTATAAAGGCTGTCATACTTAGTCTGCCCAATCATCAAAGCACGGCCCTCTTCATAGTCGAATGGACCGGGCATGGCGATTCCGATCTGTTGAACTTCCTGGGGACTCAATGCTATGCAGTGGCGCATGCAATCAGTCCAATTTTGTAAAATCGATTTAGCATCTGAGGAAGAATCGACGTGCTGACGTGTAATCGTATCCTCCAGAATTACCCAGTTATCGGTATCTACAATAGCAGCAGTTATATGAGTTCCGCCAATATCACAGGCCAGAACAAAGCGTTTATCGCGCATTAGATTGGTGTTTTAATAAATGATCGGCAATCACTAAGGCAGCCATCGCTTCAACAATAATCACCGCACGTGGTACTACGCAAGGATCATGTCGGCCTTTGCCGGATATGGTTGTTTCGCTACCGCTTTCGTCTATAGTAGCCTGATCACGCATAATGGTGGCAACCGGTTTAAAGGCGGTACGGAAAGTGACATCCATCCCATTCGAGATACCACCTTGTATGCCTCCCGAGAAATTCGTCGTAGTACGCGCCTGCTTGCCTTCTTCGGCAACAAAAATATCATTGTGTTCAGAGCCTAACATTTCTGATCCGGCAAATCCCGAGCCGTATTCGAAGCCATGTACTGCATTGATACTCATCATCGCTTTACCGAGATCCGCATGCAGTTTGTCGAAGACGGGCTCGCCCAAGCCAACCGGTAGTCCGCGGATTACCGTTGATATTCTGCCGCCGACGGTATCGCCATTTTTTCGGATTTGATCGATGAATTCGATCATTTCAGCTGCCGTAGCCGGATCAGCACAGCGTACTATATTACTTTCACGGAGGTGCACTAATGCCGTTAGATCCGTTACATCTAGATTTGGTGATTCTAGCTTACCGACTCCCGATACATGAGCAAAGATCTGAATACCATGTTGCTGCAGAAAGAGCTTGGCAACCGCACCAGCGGCTACCCTCGCTGCGGTTTCGCGCGCAGATGATCGGCCGCCACCCCGGTAATCGCGGATACCATACTTAACCTGATAGGTGTAGTCGGCATGCGAGGGGCGAAACTTATCCTTGATATGAGAATAGTCTTTCGATCGTTGATCTTCATTGGGGATGTGAATAGCAATTGGAGTTCCTGTAGATTTTCCCTCAAATACACCCGACAAGAGCTGTGCTACGTCACTTTCCTTTCGTTGCGTGGTAATCTTGGACTGCCCAGGTTTTCGTTTGTCCAGCTCCGCCTGAATGAATTCTTCATCTATATCAATCTGTGACGGACAGCCGTCTATGATAACACCAATAGCTTTTCCGTGAGACTCACCGTAGGTGGTTATACGGAATAGATCGCCAAAAGAATTTCCTGCCATAGTTAAGTTTAGGTTGTAAATATATTAATTCGGCATCAAAAATATAACTTTTGATGCCGAATTATTTGTAAGGATTTGGTGCTAATCCACTAAAAGACTACTAAGTCAATGTGAATTGTTGCTCTTGTAAATGTTGCCAAAAGTCTGGGTATGACTTGTTTACTACTGCTGGTTCTTCGATGGTAACTAACGGAAAATGAAGTGCAAGTGGGGCAAAAGCCATTGCCATACGGTGATCTTCGTAAGTCGAAATCACCAACTCGTCGGGTACAACATATTCTGATGTAACCAATTTGTAGATTCCATCATGTTCAAGAAGCTTACAACCGAATTTTCCGATTTCGGTCTGTAGGGCTGCTATCCGGTCCGTTTCTTTGATTTTCAGTGTTTCCAAACCGGTAAATGTTGTTGGAATACGTAGGGCTGCAGCGATAACTACTATCGTCTGTGCCAGATCCGGACATTCCTTTAAATCTAGAAAAACAGGTTCGCGTGTAAGCGTTGCTTTCTGAATAAAAATTCCATCTTCCTGAAAAGTAGTATGTACGCCAAAATGTGTCATGATGTTTGCAATAGCAATATCACCTTGCAAGCTGTTTTTCTTCAAGCCCGGAAGAAAAAGAGATCCTTCTTTCGCTAAGGCAACCATAGCGTACCAATAGGAAGCGGCGCTCCAATCGGGCTCCACATAGAGTGTTGCCTGACCGAATGACTGTGCCGGGATAGTAATTGTTTGCTGATCCCATTGGTATTCAATTCCAGATTCGCGCAGCATATCCAGCGTCATTGTCACATAGGGCTTTGATGTTAGCTCCCCTTCAATATGAATGGTTAATCCTTTCGGAAGCGCCGGTGCCAAAAGTAATAGAGAAGATATATACTGGCTGCTGATGTCGCCTGGGATAGCCACTGCCGTTTCGGTTTGATCTAGTGGGCCATCGATGTGCAAGGGAGGATATCCCTTGTGTGCAGCGTAACTGATTTTTGCACCAATAGCCTGCAAAGCGTCTACCAGCAATTTGATGGGTCTTTCCTGCATTCGCGCACTGCCAGTAAGTTCAAACGATCCTGTTGCTAAGCTTAGAAAAGAAGTCAGGAATCGCATCGCGGTGCCAGCGGGTCCGATGTCGATCGTAGTGCGCTCATTATTTGTCGAAGATCTTTTTGCCAAAGAAAGCGCTTCGTTCATCGTGACCGTGTCGGCTGCTTCTGATAGATTGGAAACACGAACGCTACCTTGGCTAAGCGCCTGAAGGATAAGGGCTCGGTTGCTCTCGGATTTGGAACCCGTGAGCACTACCGTACCGCTTATTGTCTTGATGGCGTGCGACAACGTAACCTTTTTGACGTCGCTCATTATGCCTCTGCAATAGTTTTGCTATTCATCACTTCATTTTGCTTGCGGATAGACTCATTGTGCAATAACTCTAGGTACTTCACAGCAAATTCTTCCCCAATATTCAGCGCTTTAGCAAGCTGTACACGTTTTTGTACAATCTCATCCCAACGGTTTACTTGTAAGATAGTGACATTATTATCGCGTTTGTACTCTCCGATTTGCTCTGCAATTTTCATGCGGTCACCGATCATTTTGATAATGTCGTTATCCAGTTTGTCGATGTTCTGACGTAACTCAGACAGCTTATCTTCGAACGCAGGATTATTAGACTCTGCTTGGCGTACCGCGATATTGCTCAACATATCCGAAAGTGCTGCAGGCGTCAATTGTTGTTTTGCATCTGTCCATGCCACGGATGGGTCAATGTGAGACTCAATAATCAATCCTTGCATATCCATATCCAACGCTTTTTGAGAGATGTACGGCAGCAATTCGCGGTTTCCACAAATGTGGCTTGGGTCATTGATGATCGGTAACTCTGGGGCGATAGTTTTTAACTGGATGGCGATATCCCACATTGGTTCGTTGCGGAATGCTGTCTTTTCGAAAGAAGAGAAACCGCGGTGAATAGCCGCTAGCTTTTTAATTCCTGCGCGGTTTACGCGTTCCAGTGCACCAATCCATAGTGATAAATCTGGGTTAACTGGGTTTTTTACAATAACAGGTACATCTACACCTTTCAATGCATCCGCAATTTCCTGCACGGTGAATGGGTTTGCCGTTGAGCGCGCGCCGATCCATAGTACATCTACACCTGCAGCCAATGCTTCCTCTACGTGCTTCGCCGTAGCTACTTCCGTTGCTGTAGGCAATCCAGTCTCTTCTTTAGCTCTTTTTAGCCACTCCAAACCAATACTTCCGATTCCTTCAAATTCTCCTGGACGGGTGCGCGGTTTCCAGATGCCGGCACGCAATACATGCACTTTGCCCGTATTGGCCAATAGATGCGCTGTTGATACTACCTGCTCTTCAGTTTCAGCACTACATGGTCCAGCAATTACCAAAGGCTTGTCGCCCGTATCGATCCATGAACTTAACGGTAAGATGTCTAATGAATGTTTCATTGTTATATATGTTTTTATTTTTTTAAAAGTTTAAACGCGCTCGTTTTTAACGTACTCACCCATGATATTGAAATTCACAGAATGCTTTAATACTTTGCGGATAGCAGCGTCATAATCCGATTGTTTTTTCCATTCCACATCGACATAGAAGTCGTATTCGTTTCTCTTGCCCACTACTGGCATCGACTGAATTTTGCTTAGATTTACATTTTGCTCAGCAAAGCATTGTAGTATGATGGCTAACGAGCCTACCGCATTTCCGGTCTGGAAGGAGAGAGAAGCTTTATTGGCATTCTTTTGTTCCACCACTTCGTTTGAAAGAATAAGGAAGCGAGTAGCATTCTTTTTATTAGTTTCTATGCGACGTTCTATAATATCCAAACCATAAATCTTCGCTGCAGCTTCTCCAGCTATCGCTGCTGTGGTGGTCAATTTTTCAGACACAATGCTTTGTGCACAGGCCGCCGTATCCATACCCTCTTTTACGATCCATTCTGGATGCTCACTTAAAAATTCGTCACACTGGCGAATGGCAATCGGGTGTGATTCCACAAATTTGATGTCGGCCAATTTTGTGCCTGGCAAAGCCAACAGATGCTGCTGGATATGTAAATGTACCTCTCCTAAAATATGAAACCGATAATCTCGCAAGAGATTATAGTTTGGCAATATGCTTCCGGCAATAGAATTTTCGATCGCCATCACTACGAAATCTGCCTTGTCTTGTTTCAGCAATTCGCAGGTTCTTTTGAAGGATTCACACTCTAGTGTTTCGATGTCATTGCCAAAGTACTTGTAAGCTGCTTCTTCGTGAAAAGAGCCCTTGACTCCCTGTATTGCAATCTTTAATTTCTCAGTCTCCATGTGGATTTAATCAAAAAAAAGAGGCCCCGTTTTGTTTCGGGACCTCTGTTTACTTTTTATAGTATGTACACAATAGTATCCCCATTATTATTCGTGATAATAAAAGAAGCTAAAATACTGCTGTGTGTAAAATCTATTCATTTGTCTCGTTCTGTTTCCAAAAGTAGTGCAAAAATTGATAACTGCAAAATGTTTTATGTTTTTTTATAGAAATAAATGGATTTTTGAAGTAAATAATAAGATAATTTATGGGTAAAAAAGTGTGATTTTATCACGATATTTTAGTGGTTTTATTGGTTATAATTTGAAATATAATTTATGTAAAAGTGCTTTAAATAGCCTTTAATGTATTTTATGTCTTTATTGTCGAGCTATTTTTGTTTCATAATTATGGTGATATATTGATTTAAAAAAGATCATTTTTTTAGTGTTAAAATAGACTATTTTTATGATATATTTCGAGATTATTTTTTCGATTTGTTGTATTTTCCGCTTCGAAATATGTTTCCTAATTTTGCTACAGCATGCATTTTGTACTTATTAGCGTTTTATGTTCGGTATCTGTTGCCGTACTATTAAAATACGCACGGCGGAAAGGTTTGGATACCTGGCAAATGATTGTCTGGAATTATCCGGTAGCGGTGTGCCTAACTTATTTTATTTTTCAGCCTGATTTTTCGGCGATACCGATGCTTTCATTGCCTTGGCATCTCTATATTCCTGTTGCGGTCTTGCTACCAGCATTGTTTATGGTCTTATCACATTCTCTACGTTATGCCGGTTTAGTACAAACGGAGGTAGCGCAACGGCTGTCGCTAGTCTTATCTTTAATTGCAGCGGCGTGGCTTTTCCATGAAGTATTTAGCGCTGTTCGTATTGCAGGTATCATCATCGGGCTTATGGCGGTTGCTTGCCTAATTGGTTGGCGTAGAAGCCAACAGCAGGTTAACCAATCTCGTTATATACTTTTTCCTTTAGTGGTATTCGTTGGATATGGTGCAATCGACATTCTATTCAAAATGGTCGCCTTGCAGCCTGTTATCCCATATACGACCTCTATGTTTTTGATGTTTTCGGGCGCCATGTTACTCGCTTTAGGCTATCTGGCGTACCAACTATCACGGAAGAAACTCGTGCTTTCTGGAAAAGCGATGGGCTGGGGTTTTGCTTTGGGATTTCTAAATTTTGGCAATATATTGTTTTATATGAAAGCACATCAAGCACTGTCGGATAGTCCATCTGTAGTTTTCACAGGCATGAATATCGGTGTGATCGGACTAGGGGCGCTGCTAGGTGTTTGGCTTTTTAAGGAAAAGCTCTCGACCATGAATATAATTGGTATTGCACTTGCTGTTGTCTCCGTGTTAATGATTGCTTATCTATAGATCTGATTGGGGATAACCAATTAATACGATTTGTATTTTAGAGCTCTGCATCTTCTGGTTTTTTATTTATCTTAAAGACATGAAAAAGATACTAAGCGTTATAACCTTTCTTATCCTAATTTTTTCTTCTTGTGCAATACCCGCACAATGGTCTCAAAGATTAGATGAGTGGAGAGGGCAGCCCGAAGATTCAGTTTATTTGGTGTATGGCGCGCCGACCCGATCCCAAGAGCTAACCGACGGTAGAAAAATTGCAACCTATGACTATGAAAACATCAGTGATGGTTCAAAGATATCTGGACAAATTAGTTTTGCGATTACTGATGGTATAGTAGAAAAGACATCCGTAAAAGGTAATCGATTTGCGCTAAGCGGTAAAATTAAAGGGCCAGACGATAGGAAGATGTTTGATTAGTATTACGCAACCCACAAAATATAACTGATTAATCTATGATGAAGTTATTTTACGGAGTGGTAATCCTAATTACCGTGGCATCTTGTATGACGTATCAGCAAATGCCTGAGAATTGGCCAATTATTATGAGTGAGTGGAAAGGGCAGCCGGAAGATCAGGTTTATTTGATTTATGGCGCTCCATCACGTAGCCAGACACTGGAAGATGGTAGGAAAATCATTACATACGATTATGCAGGATCATATGATGGTGATGCGTATAATGCCGATATCACCTTTGGAATTACTAACAAAGAAGTTACTACCGCCAAGTATAATGGGAGTGTGTCTTTATTGAGAGATAAGATTAAGGCGCCGAGTGACGATCCCATAATTGATTAATTGGGTAGAATCGTTCTTAGCTCCGTGTTTCGATAAATCCCCACATTCAACGTATTTCTTTCAAAAAACAAGCTTAATACCCCTTCTTGCCTTTACGAGAACGATTTGTGAAGCACGCTGTTGTTAAGATGATTAGATATATAAACATCATCTTTAAATAGAATAATATGGCTTTAGAAACAGGAAATGAAGGACAAGTAACCAAGAAGATAGAGAGCGTAACCTCTAAAATCCCATCTGCTACATTCCTTATTGCGGCAGTGGCTGCCATGGGAGCATCACTAACACTGAAATGTTTATGCAAAGACAAAAACGCATTATTTGTAGGCCAG